>NZ_CAJSYK010000024.1:0-45374 GCF_910574135.1 Anaerostipes faecis
GCGCCCTAAGCCCTCGGAGAGCTTAACGTTATCAATATCTACAGGTTTCAAGGTTCATCTGAGCCTATTTTTTATGCTCAGCTTTTTCATACATCACTTGACACTATCGAATGTCAGGCTTCTGCGTTAAATCTCCTTTCCTGTATCGTTTCTATAACCTTTTTCATAAAACTGTCGCTGAGCTTATATGCATTTTTATAAATGACATATGCAGTCAGCATTGAAAGCGCAGGCGCGGCACACATCAGTATCCGTATGGAATTCATGGTCAGCATACTCTGGTCCGGGCTGTTTGGTATGTATCCAGTCTGCTGTAGGACAAATCCTATAAACAATGAGGTCAGTGCAGCTGTAAATTTAACGATCAATGTCTGTAAAGAGAAGACTACCGACTCATTTCTTGTACCCAGCTTATATTTTCCGTAGTCCACTACGTCGAATAAAAATACAGTGGCACAGCCAAGTTCCAGGCCGGTTCCTGTCTTTACAATAATTCCTGATATCGCTGTGAGAAAAACGTTCTGGGGACACACAAAGCCTACAGCAAGCAGAAGAGCCAATCCCACAAAAGGAAGAATACATGCCAGAAGGAAAGATACTCTTCTGGAAAGCCTTTCCGCCACTTTCGGGAAAATGATGAGTCCCATCTTTAAAAGAGATTTTTTCTGACGGCACATTCCGGCTATGAACATGGCAAATCTGTGATACCCGATATAACCTCCTCCCAGAGCCCCAATGATCTACACTCCGAAACCGGCAATGATCAGGGATTGTCCCAGACTGGCAAAAATACGCGGAAGGACGGAAACCACTTCCCTCTCCCTGCCACTATTCGTTTCCATACATCAAGCCTCCTATTTCATATCTTAGTTTCGTTCCTATGTCTATATAGTAATACTGTTTAGTAAATATTTCAACTATATTTTACTTAATTATTTACCAAATATATTCACTATATTTTAGTAAATTATAATAAAAAGATTTTATTTTCATTTACAGATATGGTATACTTGGAATAAAAAAAGAGTTGGAATTAGATGCTAAAGGAGAATTCATATGGCTACCATTAAAGATATCGCTGAAAAAGCAGGCGTATCATCCGCCACAGTCTCCCGTATTTTAAATCAGGATGACACCCTGAGCGTCACTGATGAGACAAGAGCCAGAGTTTTAAAGATTGCAGACGGTCTGAACTACAGAAAAAAGGGAAAAGGAACAACGAAAAGGACTACCATTGGAGTGTTCCAGTGGTACTCCCTGTTTCAGGAATTAGAAGACCCCTACTACCAGAACATCCGCGTAGGGATCGAGAAATACTGTGCAGACCAGAACATTGAAGTCATCCGGGCATTCCAGAGTGATCCGGACTATTTAAAAACATTAAGCGGTGTGGACGGCCTGATCTGTATCGGAAAGTTTGCGCAAAAGGATATCAAAGCCTTTGAGCAGCTTACGGACAATATTATTTTTATTGATATGCGCACTTCCAGGATTTCCTTCAATAACATTGTACTGGATTTACACCAGTCTGTCATAGATGTGATCGATTACTTTGTGGAACTCGGACACACAAGGATCGGTTATCTGGGCGGAAAGGAATACATCGACGAGGATACCGTCTATTTTGAGCAGCGGAAAGAAACGTTTATCAATTACTGCAGGAAACTTGAACTCTGTTATGAACCTTATGTTATAGAGGAAGAATTCAGCGCAGAATCCGGATATCAGATGATGAACAGACTTATAGAATCTGGAAATCTGCCTACTGCAGTTTTTGCCGCCAGCGATCCAATCGCCATCGGCGCCATGCGCTCCCTCTATGAACATGGGTATAAAATTCCCGACGATATTTCGATCATCGGCTTTGATGATATCAGTGTGGCCGAATTTTCCAATCCTCCGCTGACTACGGTCCATGCTCCTTCAGAGTATATGGGGGAATATGCAGCAAACTTTGTGGCGAAACTCTATAACGAAGTGCCAAGCGAATACAAGACACCGGTGCGCCTGACACTGCCGTGTACACTGATTAAAAGGCAGACCTGCGGAAAACCCCGCGGAGAAAAATAAAGAATTTATCTTAATCACTAAAAAAAGACACTGGCAGATGAATGAGGTGACCCCTAAAAGTCAGACTTTATTGCGAAGTGGAAAATCCACTTCGCACTTTTCTTTCATGCCGCCAAGAGACTGAGTCTGTATTCAACCGGACTCAGCCATCCTAAATACATTTCCTGCTTCATAATTCCAAAAAAGTTTTCCATAACAGAATTATCATGGCAGTTTCCTTTTCGGGAGATACTCTGAAAAATCCGATGTTCCTGCAATGTACGAACATATGCTTTCATTTGATAGCCCCGGCCCTGGTCTGAATGAAATGTTCTACGATATGGACAGTCAGATGTAATCTCTATTGCTGCATTCAGAGCATTCATTATATTTTTAGAAGATGGTGTTCGTGACACCCCATAGCTTATAATCTCCCTGTTACACAAATCCATAAAAGGGTATAAATATAGTTTTTTGATCATCATACGACCTTTAGGATCTACATCATAATACTTAAACTCTGTAGTATCAGTCGTAATCTTCTGGTGTGGGATTTTCGTATCAAAACGTCTCCGTAATCTGTTCGGAGCCACTTTTCCAATCCGTCCTTTATATGAGCTATACTTACGGCTTTTTCTGGTAAAGGAAGTAATTTCCATGATTTTTTCTTCAAGCTCTTTATTAGGATTATCTCTCTGGAATCTTTTTTGCCAGTACATATAGGTTGCTTTCGGAAACCCAACAACAGCGAGAATATCTTTTAATTTGAAGTCTCCTCGGAGGCTGTGGATGATTCTCGCTGTTTTTTCAGAAGAGCGTCCTCCTCTAAACACAGCCTCCTCAATTCTTTTAAATAGGCATTCTCTATTCGCAGTTTTAATAATTCATCTTAGAGCTGTTTGATATGTTCAGCACTTGTATCTACAGGAGTAGTATCTAGCACGGACTGCATTTGCTTTTTTCTGGAACGCATCAGGCCTTCACAGCCAAACGCATCATATGAATGAACCCAATTTAAAACCTGACGCTTATTTGTAATTCCATACTTTTGAGCAAGAAAACAATAGCTACCCTCCCCGCGATGATATGCTTCAACTACTTTCTTTTTTAGCTCAAGGCTATATTTTGCCATAATAAAACCGACCTCCAATCGTTAGATTTTTGGTCTAACTTTTGGGGGTCGGTTCAGAATTTTTTCATCCGTCAATGTCTTTGTTAACTATTTTATATGCATCGTCTGTGAGCTCAAAATCTAATCCGTCACTAACATAAACATTTTTTTGTTTATCCACAAAGATCGCTTTTGCTCCGTACTTTTTCAACAGTGAACGGCTTTTTTCCGGCCCCAGCACAAAACATGCGGTGGACAGCCCGTCACTGGCAATACCTGAACTGCACACAATGGTACATGAGGTGATCTCTGTCTGTGCCGGATACCCGGTCTTCTCATCTAAGATGTGGAAATACCGTTTCCCTGTCTTTTTATCAATAAAATATTTTTCATAATCACCGGAGGTAGAGATGAAGGTCCCGCCTTTTACGCTAAGCCCTCCAATTGTCTCCCCCTGCTTTCCGTCAGGGTTCTGTATCCCGACTTTCCAGTCCTCCCCGCCGGGCTTTTCTCCATAAACAGCGATGCTTCCCCCAAGAGCCACCATGGCTCCGGTAATTATCTTTTCTTTTTTGAGAAACCTCATGGCTTCGTCGGTTCCGATCCCCTTCCCGAAAGCTCCCAGATCCATTTTAATCTCTCTCGCTTTTCGCACGGTTTTCTGCTTTTCATTCAGTTTTACATGCTCATATGCATTGCTGACGATACCGTCTTTGATCAGCGCTTTGATCTTATCAGCATCGGGTACCTTTGGATTCTCGGATTCAAAATCCCACATTCGAGTGAGGCTTCCGATGGCCGGGTCCGCAGCGCCTTTGCTGTCTTTGGCAATCTGAAGAGACTTTTTCATCCAGGTAAACAGCGGCTCCGGGACATCCGCCACTCTTTGATTCCCTTGATTAAGCTTTGCCACGGCAGAACTGTCCTTCCTCCAGGACAGCTGCTCTGTCTCCAGCTTCTTCATCTTCTCCATCATCTCTTGTTCAGCCTCAGAAAGATCCGGGCTTCTCCCATATAGTGTCGTATTGGTCACTGTCCCCATGGCATAGTCTACATGGGAATATTTCTGTATCTCTTCTTTCTTCACACAGCCTGATGCCATGACCGCCGTCAGCACAAATACCATGACCGCACATAATTTCTTTTTCACGTCTTTCCTCCTGTAGGAGTTTTTTATCACTATTTCCGTCACGCTTTAAAATACGTTCCTCCAATAGTGATAAAAAACTATCATTGGATAGCTCCTTTTGCTAAATGGATACTTATTCAGTAAAAATTACGTGCATTTTCTACTGAAATAAGTTTGCCGGAACCTTCTTTACCAGCCCCGCCGTCAGCACTCCGATCGCAATGCCGGCAATGGTTCCGGTGACCAGCAGTATCGGCGCATAATAATAAATTCTTACATTCTCCATCAGGCACACTGCAACACTGAGCTGCCCGAGATTGTGTGCTACTCCTCCGGCAACGCTGAGTCCCACTGCCGAAAATCCCCCGGCTTTTTTCAGAAGCGCCATGAGAAAGATACTCAAAATCCCGCCCGCCAGGCTGTAAACAATCGTCATCGGATTCCCAAAAAGCATTCCTGCCAGAAGAATTCTCAAAACGGAGATAAACAGCGCCCGTTTCCACCCGGTAAAAAAGAGAAGAACCATAATGACTCCGTTGGCAAGCCCGATCTTCACTCCGGGAATCCCTACAGGAATCGGAAGGAGTACCTCTATATAAGAAACAACGATGGCCAGTGTCAGAAACATGCCATCCACAGCAATCCGCCTGGTCATTGGTTTTTCTCCTTAGATTGTAATTCCGTCATATTCTTTCTCCTTGGTTCCGTCTTTAATTTCCACTACGAGTTTATGAGGCAGGCAGACAATGGTTTCCCCGGTTTTATCGATGGCTTTATGCTTTCTGCATATCTGATCAGGGCAGTCTGCCTCTGTGACTGAGGCTTTCCCTCCCTGGATGCGGACTACATTGGACCCGTTCCTGCTCTTTACCGTATAGACCGCATCCTCAGAAAGGCTGTGGCTCCAGACTTCCTTTCCGTCCACAGTCACCACTGCCTTTTCCCCGTCCTGCTTCACAAGAGACAGGAATAAAAATCCCGCCGCTGCCATAAAAAGAACTGCTCCGATCAACACGATATCTCTTTTTTTCATGAATTCACCTTAATCTGCCCAAGGACCTCACCGATTGGATCTGTAATGCAGAGCTCTGCCTGCCGGTCTCTGGATGTGGCATCCCTGTTGATGAGCACCAAATGCTCTCCGCGGAAATAATCGATCATGCCCGCCGCCGGATACACTACAAGAGAAGTTCCACCGATGATCAGCATATCCGCCTTAGAAATCGCATCGATGGCTCCCCTCATCACGGATGCATCCAGTCCTTCTTCATATAGTACAACATCCGGCTTCACCAGTCCTCCGCATTCGTCGCAGTGCGGCACTCCCTGTGCTCCGGCCACATAGTTTACATCAAAAAACTTATGGCATTTCTGACAGTAATTTCTGTGAACACTTCCGTGCAGCTCAAATACCTTCTGGCTTCCGGCTTTCTGGTGCAGACCGTCGATATTCTGAGTGACAACCGCCGTGAGCTTTCCAGCCCTCTCAAGCTCTGCAAGCTTTAAATGGGCAGGATTCGGTTCGGCATCCGGAAATATCATTTTCTTCTTATAAAAATCATAAAATTCCTCTGTCTTCTGCACAAAAAATGTATGGCTGACAATCACCTCCGGAGGGTATTTATAAGTTTGATGATAGAGTCCGTCCGTACTTCTGAAGTCAGGAATATCACTTTCTGTGGATACTCCTGCCCCGCCGAAGAAAACAATCCTGCTGCTCTCATCTATCATAATCTGAAGTTGTTCAATCTGGTCCATGGCAATTATCTCCTTGTATCTTTAAATAGGGTTAAAAGACAAACAAAACGGTAATAAAAAAGCCGCTTATTTTCTGTTCTATTTTACAGGAAATAAGCGGCTCCGTCCAGTTTAACCAATCTCTTTCAATAAATTTACCATTTCAATCGCTGACAGTGCACAGTCATACCCCTTGTTTCCGGCTTTCGTACCGGCGCGCTCAATGGCCTGCTCGATATTTTCCGTGGTCAGTACACCGAACAGCACAGGAATCTGACTCTCCATAGACACGTGAGCGATACCCTTGGATACCTCATTGCACACATAATCATAGTGGCTGGTAGATCCCCGGATCACGGTTCCCAGACAGATTACAGCGTCATATTTCCCTGATCCCGCCATCTTCTGTGCGGCAACAGGAATCTCAAATGCCCCAGGCACCCAGGCAACAGCAATATCGTCTTCCTTCACGTCATGGCGGCGCAGGCCGTCCAATGCCCCAGAAAGCAGCTTGGATACGATAAACTCATTGAATCTGGCGGCGACAATGCCGACTTTCATCCCTTTTGCGACTAATTTTCCTTCTAAAACATTCATCTTTTATCTCCTCTTTCTTATTTATTTGCAGCTTAATAAGTTAAATAATGTCCCATCTTTTTCTGTTTTGTCTTCATATAAAAAGAATCATAATCTGTGAGCTTGATCTGGATGGGCACTCTCTCTACGATTTCCAGCCCGAAATCACCCAGACCTTCGATTTTCGTCGGATTATTTGTCAAAAGTCTCAACTTAGACGCACCCAGGTCTCTCAGAATCTGTGCTCCTATGTAATATTCCCGTTGGTCTTCTTCAAATCCGAGAGCCAGATTTGCCTCTACCGTATCCATTCCCTGGTCCTGCAGAGCATAGGCCTTCAGTTTGTTGATCAAACCAATGCCCCGGCCTTCCTGTCTCAGATAGAGCAGAATTCCCCGGCCTTCCGCTTCGATCTGTCTCATGGCCGTGGTAAGCTGATCTCCGCAGTCGCACCTTAACGAGCCAAAGGTATCTCCCGTCAGGCACTCGGAATGTACCCGGCACAATATCGGCTCCCCGTCATCTACATTTCCTTTTACTAAGGCGACATGATGTTCGCCGTTTAGTTTATTCACATAACCGTAAGCCCGAAACTCTCCATACTTGGTGGGCATCGGCGTCTCCGCCTCCCTGCTCACGAACACTTCATGTTTTTTCCGGTAATCCTGCAGTGCCTTTATGGTGATTATCTTAAGGCCAAACTTCTCTGCCAGTCCCATGAGTTCTGTGGTACGCATCATAGTGCCGTCTTCCCTCATGATCTCACAGCACAGACCGCTTTCTTTTAAACCTGCAAGCTTCATAAGGTCCACTGTTGCCTCTGTGTGACCGTTCCGCTCCATAACACCGCCCGGCTTTGCGATCAGCGGAAACATGTGTCCGGGGCGCCTTAAATCCTCCGGTCTGATGCTGTTCTCCATACATTTCAGCGCTGTGACAGAACGTTCCACTGCTGAAATTCCCGTGGTGGTTTCCACATGATCAATACTCTCTGTAAATGCAGTCTCATGGTTATCTGTATTCTTGGTTACCATTGGAGACAGTCCAAGTTTCTCTCCCATAGCTGCACTCATGGGCATACAGATCAAACCTTTTCCATGGACTGCCATAAAATTAATATTGTTAGTATTCGCAAACTCAGAGGCACAGATAAAATCGCCCTCATTTTCCCTGTCTTCATCATCTGTTGCAATGATGATCTTCCCCTGTCTTAAGTCTTCCAATGCTTCTTTAATCGTGCTGAACTTCATTTTCTTTCCTCCTAAAATCCTGCTTTCATTAACATTTCCTCTGTAATGGCACTGGTTTTTTCATCATGCCCCAAATTCATCAGTTTCTCCACATATTTTCCGATCATATCATTTTCCAGATTCACCAGATCTCCAGTTTTTTTTGCTCCCAGTACCGTTTCCTTTAAGGTGTGGGGAATGACCGAAACCTGAAACCATTGGTCCCCGGTCTTTGCAATGGTCAGACTGATGCCGTCCAGGGCGATGGAACCTTTGCTGACACAGTACCGCATGATCTCTGACGGTGCCGCCACCGTAAACCAAACTGCATTGGCATCCTGTTCCACTGATGTGACCGTTCCGGTTCCATCCACATGGCCGGCAACTATATGTCCGCCAAAACGTCCTCCTGCTTTCATGGCCCGCTCTAAATTGACCGGATCTCCAGGCTTCAAGCTTTTCAGACTGCTCTTTTCAAAGGTCTCGTTCATCACATCCGCCAGAAACCCCTGTCCGTCAAATGTGACCGCGGTAAGGCATACACCGTTGACTGCAATACTGTCTCCTGTATGGATATCTTTCAGGACTTTGGATGCCCCGATCCTGACGGCTGAGGACTGCCCTCCTTTTTTTACTGACAGAACGGTGCCTATTTCTTCAATGATTCCTGTAAACACATTCTCACCTCGCTTCATATTCTAACAGCAGATCTTCGCCGAGCCTGGTAATCTCCGGGCCCTTTAAAAGTATCGCATCGCTGATTTTATCTATCCCTTTTCCTTCCACTGGTGACCTTGCCTGTCTTCCCCCGAAAAGCTTCGGTGCCACAAAAGCATACACTTTGTTTACCGATTTGGTCTGAATAACTGAATCGTTAATATCAGCTCCCCCCTCCACAAGTATACTATCGATCTTTTCTTTCCTCAGTGTCCTCAGAAGTTCCAGCAGATCCGTCTTTCCATCCTTCTCCGGACATATCAGCACCCGGCATCCCAAAGCCTCAAGCCTCTGCGCCTTTTCGTTTCTTTCACATGCCGCAATGATGGTCGGAATTACTTTGGCACTCTGAACAATTTTCGAACTTAAAGGGAGCCTGAGTCTGCTGTCGCAGATCACACGTGTCGGGTTGTTCCCGCCTATGATCCGGGCATTGAGCATCGGATCATCACTTAAGACCGTATCGATTCCCACGAGAATCGCTGCATACCGGTGTCTGAGAAACTGTACATGTTCCCTTGCCTCCCTTCCGGTAATCCATTTGGACTCTCCTGTCTTCACCGCAATTTTCCCATCCAGTGTCATTGCATATTTCAATGCTACATAAGGCGTATCGTGGGCAATGTAGTGGAAAAAGATTTCATTGATCTCTCTGCATTCCGCATCAAGTACGCCTGTTTCTGCCTCAATGCCATGCTCTCTTAAAATATCAATACCCTTACCGGAAACTTTTGGATTCGGATCAATATTTCCAACATAGACTTTCCTGATTCCACTTTTTATGACGGCCTCTGTACAAGGCGGTGTCTTTCCAAAATGGCAGCATGGCTCCAGGGTCACATAAAGTTCCGCACCTTTTGGGTCTTCCGTACAGTTCTTTAACGCATTCCTTTCTGCGTGCAGACCTCCGTATGTCTCATGGAATCCCTCTCCGATTATCCGCCCATCCTTTACGATGACAGCCCCCACCAACGGGTTTGGATTGGTATATCCTGTTCCTTTCCCGGCCAGTTCAATGGCCCTTCTCATATAAAGTTCCTGCAACTGGACAAACCTCCTTTCTCATGTGTGCAGCATCGCGGAACGCTTTGTATTTCATAGGAAAAACTCTCGCGTATAAGCGTGATAAGGTATTTCGCAAGAAATAAAAAGGCCCCAAAATCCTGCAATACAGGACTTCAGGGCTTTCTTAAGCTAAAGTTCACTCATAGATAAACTGTCTAAACAAACAGCTAATATGAAAACAAAAAACTGAGATTTATAACAGCACGCCAAATACACCAAATGCATCTGACCTACGCTGTGCGTAAATCCCAGAGTTCTTTTATCACTATCTTCTTTCATCCAGACTATACTGTCGGCTTCGGAGTTTCACCGAATCATGCCTTGCGGCTCGTGGGCTGTACCACCGGTAGGGAATTTCACCCTGCCCTGAAGATCCTATTCAATTTTTATACATTCCATTATAACCTATCATAAATCCTTGTCAAGACTTAAAAGAATGATATTCAGGCTATTTCATAATTTTTTCTTTCTTCTGTCAATATCATCAAAAGCATTTTCAATTGCTTCTGAATGATACAACTCATACATGCCAAAAATAAACATTGTCAAATTTAATCTATTCCTTATTGGGCAAAGCGCGCCATCTGAAAGATGGGACAAAGACAAATGATTTCCTTACACATCTGTGCACAAAGCTGACTTACGTCCATTTTGTAATTGATATTTTATTTCTGCGCTTTTCCTGCACTTCCGCAAACTTTTATTTTGCTCATAACATATTTTTTTACTTCTTCACGGCCTGCTGCGCTATATTTCTTAGGATCAATAGTATCAGTATCTGCAGTAAAAACACCCTTTACTCCTTTTGTAAATGCAATACGGAGATCGGTAGCATAATTTACTTTACAGATACCACGTTTAATACACTCTTTTACCGCTTCGTCCGGCACACCGCTTGTTCCGTGAAGAACGAGCGGAATCTCTACAACATCTCTGATCCGGCTTAAGATGTCAAACTGAAGCTTTGGTTCTCCCCTATAAACACCGTGGGCTGTACCAATCCCCACTGCGAGAAAATCAACCCCTGTTCTCTCTGCAAATTCCTTCGCTTCCTGTGGATCTGTATATGGATTATCATCTCCGCCGTCTAAATCATCTTCTTTCCCCCCAACCTTCCCAAGCTCAGCCTCTACCGGAACTTCGGATGGATGGCAGGCATTTGCGACTGCCCTGCTGACAGTCATATTAACTTCAAATGCCTCATGGGAACCATCGATCATGATGGAAGTATAACCCGCTCTGAGTGCCTGCATCGCAAGTTCAAAGCTATTGCCATGATCTAAATGCATCACTACAGGAACCGATGTCCTCTCTGCCGCTGTTTTAACATTTGCAAGATAATAATCAAGTCCCGCATATTTTACTGTAGACGGAGTTGTCTGCATAATAACCGGTGACTGTAATTCCTCTGCAGCTTCTGCAACTGCCTGTACCATTTCCATATTTTCTACATTGAATGCACCGACTGCGTATCCGCCGGCCTGTGCTTTCAGTAATATTTCTTTCGATGTTGTTAACATAACTTTCCCTTTCCGGATATTATAATTTGATTATCTTAACGTTCTGGCTGATCTCGTCTCTCTTTGCAGGATCAAATGTCCCTGTATTGGATGAGAGCGCGTTGGCAGATGCAACTGCCACTGCGAATTTCAGGGCATCTTCCGGCTCCATATTTCTCTCCAATGCGACTGCAAACGCTCCAACCATAGAGTCTCCGCATCCTACCGTATTTACCACTTCTATTCTCGGCGGTTTACCCTGATAAATGCCTTTTTTGCATACGAGTAAAGCCCCTTCGCCTCCAAGAGAAATTACTACATATGGGATCCCCTTTTCGTAGATTTTTTGAGCATATCCTATGACATCTTCCTGGCTGCGGACTTTGATATCAAAAAGCATTTCTATCTCATCTTTATTAGGTTTTACCATAGTTGGCAGGCTCTCAAGACCTCTCTTTAAATATTCTCCGCTGGTATCTAAGATCACTTTTTTTCCCAGCTTCTTAACGATCCGGATCATTTTTTGATAGATATCCCTGCCCATTCCCCTGGGAGCACTTCCTGAAATGGTCACAACATCACTGTTCCGGATGATCCCGGGAAATCTTTCTAAAAATGAAGTTTCTTCTTCCGCTGTAACTTCACACCCGCCTTCCAGATATTCGGTAGAACCATATCCGGGATCTAAAATGTTAATGCAGCTTCTCGTTTCGCCATTGATATGCTCAAATTCATAGGAAATTCCATCTGCGTCCAGAAGTGATTCTAAATATTGACCGTTATATCCTCCCACAAAACCGGCGGCTTTTGTATCAGAACCGCAAAGTTTGACCACCCTTGCCACATTCAGCCCCTTTCCGCCGGCACTGTTATGTGTCTCTGCTACTCGCATTACCGTACCGTTCTCAATTTTTTGGGTCATATGATAGGCTTTATCAATGGAAGCATTTAACGTTACAGTTGTAATCATGCTCTTCCCCTCCCATCATTACAGACTTTTTAAATATTTCACTCCCGCGGCGGCATCTGCCACAAGTCCGTCAATATCATCTGCTGCTTTGATCGTTCTCCAAAGGGATACACTCTTAGCACTTGCGGACGTATCGAGAACGAATGGTTCCATTACCAAAGGTCCTTCAAAACCGGTCTCCCTGATCGTTTCTGCAATAGCTACCCAGTCAATATTGGTCTTTCTCTCTCCGGCAGGAATCTTACGGTTGCTTTCTCCAATATGGAGATAGCCCAGATATCCCTTTTCATAGGCCGTACGGATGGCATCCGGAATATAATCTTCTTCAATGTTCATATGAAACGTATCTAAAAGAAGCTTACAATAGTCATTGCCAATTGCTTCGCAGATTGCAATCCCTTCTCCCGCAGTATTCGCTGTATACTGTTCAAAACGGTTTACAATTTCCAAACACATTGTTACGCCGACTTTTTGGGCATGTTTTGCAACTTCGGTTAATCCTTTGACTGCGTTTGCTGTACGGACCTTCTTGATTTCTGTAATATTTTCTCCTTCCGGACGTGTATTCCACAAACCATACGGGATACCGGAAAAAAGTTTTGCGCCCATCTCCACACAAAGATCCAACATATGACATAAATGTTTGATGCCTGCTTGATGGGATTCTTTATCCGAACTGGAAACATCTCTTTCCGGTCTGAGTCCAGTCCCGTTGATCGTCACTGAAAGCCCTGCATCTTTTATATATTTACTAAGTTTCCCTCTGTCTTGTGCCGTCAAAGGAACAAAATCGCCTGCTTTCAGTTCAATGGTATCCATATTGGCCTTTTTTGTTAAGTCAATTATTTTATAAATATCCAATTCAGGAGTTGTTCCATTCCAATATGCTGTTTGTAACCCGATATTATTCTGCATTTCTATTCTCCTTGTTTTTCTGAAATAGAGTTTCGCTTGCGAAACTCTCGCACTGCGTGCGGTCGCTCTGGCGACATTGTTCCCCTGCGCGCGCAGTTGCATCCCCCGGAGGTTTTTTTATTCTATAGGAATCATTCCTTTATCACTTTGTTGTAACAATGTCTTTCCTATAGAATGAAAGATTTCTGTCACAAGCTACTCCAGACTTGCGTGTCTCTTTGCCATATCGTCATTACTTCCCGGCTTTTCCCGGCTTATTTCCAATACTGCCGCATCAAACACTATGAGCAGCATCTGTTCGAACAAACTGCCCAGAGGCTGGATGCTTGTGTCAGACACAGCAAATTTTGTTGCAGATTCAATTGTGATATTCGGTGTCTGGATCTTTTTCAAGGTCGATTCCGCTGCTGAAGAAATGACGACTAAATCTGCACCCTGATTCTTTGCCGACTGTGCCGTCATACAAACACTGCCTGTTTCCCCTGAAGCAGAAGCCACGATCAGCAAATCTCCCTTTTCTACAGACGGTGTTGTGGTTTCTCCCACTACATATGCATCCAGGCCAATCTGCATTAGTCTCATAGCAAAGGCTTTTAACATTAATCCTGATCTTCCGGTCCCATAAACAAAGATCCGTTTATGAGACTTAATCTTCTGGATCAGATCTGAAATCTGATATTCAGGAATTCTGTCAGCTGATTGTTCTAATTCTTTTATAATTACTTTCGTTCCCAAAATACCACCTTCTTTACATGATTTCTTCCGGATATAACAGAACTTTTCCGAATCCCTTTGGATCGGCAATGATCTTTTCAAACATCTCCGGGCCTTTGCTTAAATTCACTTTATGCGTAACCATTCCAAGGACATCCACCTTTTTGTTTCCGATATATTCTACCGCATTGTTCCATTCCTCTCCCGGATATGGAGCAGAAATGGTACACCAGGAACCGATGATATTTAATTCGTTTCTCATAATTCTTTCAAAATAAAATCTTGGAACCGGAACATCCGCATATGGAATTCCCATGTATACAACCTCCCCGCCCTTTTTCGGCAGCCCGAGCACTCTTGCAGCAGTAAAAGGATTTCCTGCTGATTCAATGGCCAGATCCACGCCATTTCCATATTTTCTGATCTCATCATGGAAATCGATATCAGCAGAATTAATTAGCACATCAGCGCCAAAATCCTCAGCAGCCTGTAATTGCGCATCGTCGATGTCAATGGCAAACACTTTCTTTGCCCCAAATGCTTTGGCCCATTGGATTGCCATCAGTCCAATATTTCCACATCCCACAACGGCAACTTCATATCCCATTTTAATGTTTGTCTGATATAATCCGTGAATCGCAACCGTTGCCGGTTCTACCAATGCACCCTGCTCAAAGGTCATACCTTCCACCATCTTGACAAGATTGACGGCCGGCATTTTAATGTATTCTGCAAATGCACCCGGAACATATGCTCCAATGGTATTTAAAGATTCACATCTTGATGGATATCCGCTTTTGCAGTACTCACATTCATGACAAACCAGGTTTGGGCATCCTACCACCCGGTCACCGGCTTTTAATTCTGTAACGGCAGGACCGGCCTCTACAACCTCTCCTGAAAATTCGTGCCCCCAGACATTCCCTTTTACATAAGGTCCCAGATTGCGGTATCTTGCGATATCCGAACCACAAATTCCGCCTACTTTCACTTTTACAATAACATCATCGTCTTTTTCAATTTTAGGATCAGGAACCTCTTCATATCTTAAATCCTGTACATCATAAAATGTTAAAGCTTTCATCCTCTCACTGCCTTTCTTAAAGCCTCTGTATTCTCTTTAATATTTTTGAATAAATATCCCCCGGATACAAAAACATTTGCTCCTGCTTCATAACATGGTTTTATTGTCTTTTGATCAATACTTCCGTCTACTTCAATATCAATATCCCGGTCTCCGATCATTGCCCGGACATTCTTAATTTTCTTCACGGTTGAACTCAGGAAATGCTGTCCGCCTTCCCCGGGATTTACACTCATCAGAAGGATCATATCTACATCATCCAATAAATATTTAATAGTCTCTTCCGGCGTCCCTGGACTCAGCACGATGCCGGCCTTGATGCCCCGGTTACGGATTTTATGCAGACAGCTTAACACCCTTGCGGTCGACTCCTGATGGATCGTTATGATATCTGCCCCTGCGTCAGCAATGCTGTCAATATGTACTTCCGGATGTTCGATCATTAAATGAACATCCAGCGGAATGTCGGTCATTGATTTCAGTGCCTTAATGTGATCTGCTCCAAATGCCATCCGCTCCACAAAATGTCCGTCCATCACGTCCACATGGAGCAGTTCTGTCTGACTGTCTTCTAATTCTTTGATCTGGTTTTTTAATTCTCCTAAGTCTGCTGCAAAGATGGATGGAGATAGTTTTATTTTTCTCACGGTCAAACCTCTTTCTTTTATCTCTTCAGACGCCTTATGATCATGCTTCACTGTCAATTAAAATCTTTCCTTTTACTGCTCCCCGGGTCTTGAACATCTCAAATCCTTCTGCGATCCTGGAAAGCGGAAGCTTCTTATAGATCAGGGATTCTTCCCCCTTTAATTGTCCTGTTGCAAAATAGTGTGCCGCACACTCCCACTCATGTCCCGGAAACGGAGCAGAATAAGATAGCCAGGACCCTGTCATAGTGAACTCTTTACGGTTCATGTTCTCCCATTCTTTCACAGTAAAGGCTAATTCTCTTGTAGGTTTTCCGATATAGCAGATTCCAGCCTTATTTGCCGCCAGTTCATATGCCATCTTCATTGTCACAGTACTTCCTGCCGTTTCAAAAATATAATCGTAGCCTTTTTGATCCGTCAGTTCCATGGCCTTTTCCATAAAACCTTCTTTTAAGGTATTTACGCCATCGGCTGCTCCCAACTGTTTTGCCAGTTCAATTTTTTCATCGTCAATATCAAATACAACAGTCTTTGCAGATCCGAAAATATTTGCCCACTGCATGACAAGCAGTCCGATCGTTCCTCCGCCCAGCACAGCAACAGTCTTTCCTCCCTCATATGGAAGACACTCTAATCCATGGAGCGCAACTGCCGCCGGTTCAAACAGCGCTCCTTGTTCAAAGGATACTGTATCCTTAAAAGGAACCACGTTTTGCTCCGGAAGACAGATATATTCTGCATAGCTTCCTGCTTGTCTTGTCCCGATAAAACTATAGTCTTTACAGAGTGCATAATCACCTTTCATACAGTCTTCACATTTCATGCACGGGACCAATGGAGCTCCGGCGACCCGCTGGCCTTTCTTTACCTTTGTCACTCCATCTCCCACAGCTTCCACAATCCCTGAGAACTCATGTCCGAGAATGATCGGATAGAAGTGGGCCCCGTCTTCATTTACCCGGGGTACATCTGAACCGCAGATCCCGGAATATTTTACTTTTACAAGCACTTCCCCGGCTTTTGGCTCCGGGGTCTGTACTTCCTCATATCTTATGTCATCTCTTGCGTGTAAAACTCCTGCTTTCATCTATAACCACCTGATCCTTTCACATATTCGGGCTTTTATAGCTCTTCTGAAATCGTTTTAAGCAATTCTTCAACTTTCTTTTTTGATGCTTCCTTATTCAGTCCGGAGACAAGCCCAAACACACTGAGATGCGGCTTTTCAAGCGGATTTCGGTAATTGGCAGTAGTAAAAACTACATCTACGTCTTTTTGTTTGATGGGAACTTCTGCAATCGTCCCTTTCATCAATCTGATCTTCACCCCTGCATTTTTTGCAATCTCTTTGATTTCTTCCTGGGCAATGGTTGACGTTGCCACACCGCTGCCGCATGCTACTAATACTTTCACTTCTTTTGCCATAATTCTTCTCCTTTACTGTGATTAATTATGATCCTAATTTTTCCTGAAGATAAGCCTCCGTTTCTTTATTTGAAAGTTTTTTACATTTTAATAAGACTTCCGGATCATTCAAAAATGCCATCATTTTTTGCAGCACTGCTAAGTGTTCATTGGCATCTTTGATCGCCAGATTGAAAATCATATCTGTTTTCACTTCTTCTGTATCATCGTCCAGTCGTTTGAAGGTTACCGGACAGTTGAGTTTCAGCAGACAGATTGCGTTCTGTGTAATCCCTTCATCTTTTACATGAGGAATGGC
Source organism: Anaerostipes faecis (assembly GCF_910574135.1). Classification (NCBI taxonomy): domain Bacteria; kingdom Bacillati; phylum Bacillota; class Clostridia; order Lachnospirales; family Lachnospiraceae; genus Anaerostipes; species Anaerostipes faecis. The sequence continues at coordinate 17,169 of NZ_CAJSYK010000024.1, forward strand.
TGTTGGAATTTCTGTAGGAAGCCCTGTTGGGAAATCTTTTTCACGTTGGGCACAAAGAACTCCAAAATTTTTTTCAACAATACCTGCTTTATATAAGGCATCTCCACATAATTTAATTGCTTCTTCACTATTAGCTGCTGTCCCGTGAATTACCAAATATCTAGTTTTCATTTAGAGCCCCCTCATGCGAACATCGCCATAATTCTATGAATAATTGATACAACTACATTGCCGGGATTCCATCCAAAATGAGATGCCGTGACACTTTTTCCAAAATCTACATTCGTAACAGACATCATGCTTGTGGCTTCCGGAATAAACATATTCGCCAAAAACAGAGTTATGTACATCAAAATAGTCATTGCAATCAGTGAGCGAAATAGATTTCCCTTGCTGCTCAAAACGACCATAGGTGCCAAATAACAGATCTCAGCTAATAATCCAAGTGGAAAGAATCTCATATCCGGTACAAGAAATACAAGCAGTATGGTAATCGGAATCATAATCGCAGTACATGTAATACAAGTTGGATCACCTAAACCAAGTGCAATATCCATACCAATATAAATATCTGCATCTTCTCCGATTTTTTTATGCATATATTCATTTGCGGACTGTCCCAGCGGAGATAATCCTTCCATCATGATGGATACCATTCTTGGGATCAATACCATAGCTGCCGCAACACCCATTGCCATTGTGAGAGTTTCTCCAGGACTTTGCTTTGTAATGATTGCAAGAAAAGCTCCTACTACAACACCAATGATTGCAGGATCGCCAAACACTCCAAGCTTTTGTCCCACCTTATCCATATTTATATCAATCTTGTTAAGTCCCGGAATTTTGTCTATGATCTTATTTAATCCGTAGCCGATCGGATAAGCCCATGCTACGAAAGACAGGCATGTACATGTTGTCCCTTCCAGTCCAAAAAATTCCTGCCAGGGTTTCGCAGTCCACTGAGCAAAAAACAGAACAATAATACCGCAGACAAAAGCAACTAAAAATCCAATGACAGCATTTCCAAACAAAGCATATGCGAGTGCTCCCGGCACAAGAAAATGCATGAAATTCCAGATATCAACATTTAATACCTTTGTAACCTTTAAGCGGACTAAAATGATATTGACAAGGATAATTGACGGAATTACAAGAACTGCAAATGGTGTGGTCCATGATGCTGCACCCAGTGCTGCAAATCCAACTTCCAATGTGTCATATCCTGATCCTAATTTTTCATAATATTCCATCGCCGGTGTCACTGAAGTAATCAGTAAATTTACCGCTAAACAAAGCCCCTGAAAACCAATCCCTACCAATAAGCCGGCTTTAATCGCCCGTCCTGCTTTCATGCCAAAGAAAACAGCTAATATTGCGATTACGACCGGAAGCAGAACACTTGCCCCCAAATTTACAAATCCCTGAAAAAACTTTAATAGTATTTCCATATGTACCTCCACTTTTTACTTTAGTATTTGTGTTGCTGAGATCTGCCGGCCGGCTTCCCATCTCTCATTTACAAATACATAGTATCATGCATATAAAATCAAAAACAGTGAAAGGTATTTCCCCTTCCGGGAAAAATTTTAGTTTGGTCGAATCCATTTCCGGACCTGGAAATAAAATAAATTGGTCGAATTTATTTCCTCTCCCAGAAATAAATCCGACCAATGCTTTTTTGTTATTTAAACACTGCTGTGTTCATATGTTTCAATCATTCTTGCAATCTCCTCAGGGCTCTTTGCCTCATGCAGAAGCCGCCTGTACTCGTCATCCCTCAGCATATTTACGAGACTGAAAAATGCCTTTAAATAACTCTTATGATCAATGGCGCTCAGACAGCATACAAACTCTATGGGGTCCAGTCCTTCGACCCCGAACGGCACGGGATTCTTTAGACGGATGAAATACATACCAAGGCGGATACTGCCTTCCTCTACTTTCGCATGCGGCATGGCAAATCCCTCCGACAACACAACATAGGAACCATATTCCTCGATGCTGTGGATCATTGCATCTATATATCTTGGTTCAATATAGCCTCGTTCTACAAGTTTCTCACCAGACTTGCGCACTGCATCTTTCCAGTCTTCACACTCTACATCCACCTCAATGTTTGCTGCGGGCAGCAAATGATGCAGATATGGGGACAAGATCTCCGCCTCCCTCTCTACAGACTGTTTAAAATACCCCCGCACCACTCCGCGGAGTTCCTTCATAAACTCCTTTGCTCTATCTTCCGGCTCAATCATTCTGTATACAAGGGGACGGACCTCGTCGATCAGGCCCTTCGCACTTAACCCATCTTCCTCCATTCTGACTGGAAGATTTCTGCCGTTTCTCAGCGCATCAATTCTGTTTCCCACACGTATGTAGTCTGCATCATTGAAGGCTACCGATACTACAACATACTCTAACGAACAGCCTTCCAGCGGAACTGTAGAAATCACAAAATCAGCTGAATTGGGTTCAATACTCATTGCTTCATGGGCAGAGACTACATCCACAACCCGGAATTTAAAATGTCTTTTCAACTTTTCCAGTAATAGTCTGGATGTTCCGATGCCTGCATGACAGGCTACGATCACACGAAAAGCCACTTCCTTATTCTTCTTTCGTTCAATCGCCGCACACACATGAATCGCAATATACTTTATTTCTATTTCATTTAATTTGCGCTCTGTATATTGGTAGATAACAAACATCTGGTTTATGACCGCTTCAAGTACATCCTGATTATCTTCCAGTACCTCATTTATCACATTAACTTCCTGGTAATTGATCGGCGGTGCAGAAAATATGGATTCCAGGTGATTGGACAGATTCTCAAAAAACTCATAATCTGTATTCAGATCTATTCCCAATTCCGAGGAAATACCGGCAATATATTGTCTTGTGATCATTTGGATAATCACTGTATTCTTATTAATTGTGTTATGTTTCATATACCGCACGCCGTCCAGGAAGCTGCTGAAACACTTTATATCATCCTCTGTTGTAACAACATCGCAGTACTGAGAGATATATTTTAATGTATCCAGGGCAAACATATAATTCTCACTGTTTTCATCCGGCTGCGTCTCCAAAAATTCGCCCGACTGATTGCGATTTATCATAATCCTTAAATAGAGAACAATCTCCTGAAAGGAACTGTCATCCAGATATTTCTTATAGCGTTGTTCCTGTTCCCCCAGGATCTTTTGTATTACACTGGAGTCACCTGCCTGTACACTGACATGTTCAGCAACTACATTTTTATGGTTCTCATAAATAGACACAGACGGACGAAGCAGATTCAAAAGAAATTTTCTCTTTTCGCTCTCCGGACCTTCTATACGAAGTCCCTTATTGGCGTGAGAGATCACCTTCAAGTTCCCTTCCTTTATAAATGCCTTGATATCTTTCAGGTCGTTGATTACCGTTGCCCTGCTCACAAATAAATGGTCGGCGATGGTTGCAAGGGTAATGTAATCGTTAGAATTTACGATCATAGCAGATGCTGCCTGTTTCCGTTCTTCCCTGGATAATTTATAGCTGTAGAAGTCCCCTTCGAGCAATAATGACAGAGATTCCTTAAAATTCTCCGGCGGATTAATCCTGCCCCCGCTGTTTATCACAACTTCCTCCCGCTGGTTTTGACCCAGGATTGTATTGATTTCCTTCAGATCATTGCGGATGGTTTTCTGAGACACCTGAAAATATTCTGCAAATCCTGAGACTGTAATCTCATCCTTCTCTTTACTTAATAACTGCACAATCTCAGTGCTCCGCTGGTTCATTCTAATTACCTCCAATTATTTATCTGGCAAAACAGTAACAATCTATTTCATTGTATCCTAATGGAATAGATTAAAAAAGAATGAATTTCTTCTTAAGTATAGAAATTTTTTATATCATCTGCAGATTAATCTTTTAACAATATGACCTGAAAGGGCTTCAGGATTTTTTCTTTCACCGGCTGATTTCTCAGCAGTATCTCTCCTCCTCTTACCTCAATCTTCTTTGTCCTTCCTGAAAAGTTACACAGTATAAGCAACCTTGTAAAACCGTTATTTCTCTCATATGCCACCACTTCTTTTCCATATTCTCTATGAGGGATGAATTTACCGTAAATTAAACACGGCTCCTGTTTTCTGAGTGCTATCATCTTTTTGTAAAATTTCAGTACAGATTTCTCCTCTTTCTCCTGGGTCTCTGCCTCTTTCCAGTCCATCATCTCTCTTGCATTGTCTCTGCTGCGGAGGTTGATATAGTACAGTGCTTCTTCTTTTGTACATCCGTCTGACAGAGCAGAATGGTACTGCCCCCTGCTCTCAATATCATCAAATTCACTGACAGAATCTTTCCACACATTTGTTGTTCCTAATTCCTGTCCCTGATAAATAAAAGGGGTTCCCCTCAAAAAGAAATACATGCCGGCCATCCGGTCTTCTGAATCTCTTCCTGGCTTTTAAACAGTAACTCTCTGAATTCTTCTGCTGTCCATGCTTTTCTTTTATACCATTTCTCATCTTTCCCTTCCAGATCGAAATTTGTATAACTGAAATCAAACATCATAGAAAAGCATCCCTGCTCCCCGATATAATCCCCAAGCGATGAATATGGTACATCTACGGCCTCCGAGACAGTGATACAGTCTAATGGGTCAAATACTTCGTTTTTAAGTTCTCCCAAAAAAACTTCAATCCCTTTTACATTCCTTGTATACGGAAAACAGCCGGACAGTCCATCCTTTCCATCGGGATTTCCGTCGGGAAAGCGGAGATCTTTTTTTATAAAATTTATGGCATCCACACGAAATCCTGCAATTCCTTTTCTCATCCACCACCGTATCATTTCATACAGTTCTTTTCTCATGTCTTCATTTTCCCAGTTAAGATCCGGCTGTCTTTTTGAAAAAGAATGAAAATAATACTCCTCCGCCCCCTCAACGGGCTCCCATACCGATCCCCCGAAAACAGACCTTAAATTGCTCGGAGGGCGCCCCTCCCGGGATTTCTTAAATATATAATAATCCCTGTATCTGCTTTTTTGATCCCTCAGCGCATTCTGAAACCACAGATGTTCATCCGATGTATGGTTGAGTACCAGATCCATCATTATTTTCATCCCCCTGATCCCCGCCTCATATATGAGTTTTTCCAAATCCTCCATCGTCCCAAACATAGGATTAACGGCATAATAATCCGAGATATCATATCCATTATCATCCATCGGTGAAGCATAGACCGGACAGATCCACAGCACAGTCACTCCCAGATCATTAAGATAATCAAGACGCTTTAGAATCCCTCTTAAATCTCCGATCCCATCCCCGTTACCGTCGCAAAAACTTTTAGGATATACCTGATATACGATCTCTTGCTTCCCTTTCTGACTGTCCATAACCTACATCTTTCCTGAATAAAAGAATTGCTCCCATTGAAAGAACAATGTAAAATAAAAGAGTGACATTTTTCATATGATAGGAGTGATTTTTTGAATACGAACAACGAAACATCCCTTGGAACCATGCCTGTGGGCAAATTACTGTTCCAGCTGGCTGTTCCCACCATTGCCGCCCAAATCATAAACGCGCTGTATAATATGGTGGACCGCATTTACATCGGCCGTCTTCCGGGAGGAGAAGGGCCTCTTGCCATTGCAGGGCTTGGAATTGCTTTTCCGATCATTATGATTATCTCTGCATTTGCCTCCATGATCGGTATGGGAGGAAGTCCCAGAGTCTCAATAAAAATGGGACAGCAGGATTATGACGGGGCAGAAAAGATTCTTGGGAATGCCGTCACGGCTTTGATTGCTCTGGCCGTTCCCCTTACCCTGTTTTTTTACCTTGCAAAAGAACCCCTGCTTTCCATATTTGGAGCGACAGACAATATACTGCCTTATGCCAATGACTATCTGAGCATCTATCTGCTCGGCTCCATTTTCGTCATGTTTTCTCTCGGCCTGAACAGCTTTATCACCTGCCAGGGATTTGCCAGGACCAGTATGCTCACAGTGCTGATCGGGGCTGTCTTAAATATCGTGCTGGACCCAATCTTTATTTTTGTAATGGGTCTCGGTGTCAAGGGCTCCGCCTTAGCCACCGTCATTTCCCAGGGTATCTCTGCGGCCTGGGTCCTCGGTTTTTTAACCGGAAAGAAAACGGATCTGAAGATCCGCCGTAAAAATCTCAGGCTGGAAGCAAAAGTTCTTCTCCCTGTCATCGCCCTGGGAATCGCGCCGTTTATTATGCAGTCCACGGAAAGTCTGGTACAGATCACATTAAATTCAGGAATGAAACGCTACGGCGGTGCCAGCGCAGACTCCCTGGTCTCCGTCACGACCATTGCCATAAGCGCCATGCAGTTTCTATCCATGCCCGCCCTTGGACTCGCCCAGGGTGCACAGCCGATCATCAGCTTTAACTATGGAAGCCGGAATATGGACCGGGTAAAAAAGGCCTTTCGGCTGTTATTTGTTATCACTGTGGCCTACACCTTTGGAATCTGGGCCCTCTCCATGGCAGTTCCCCAGATCTATATATATCTGTTTTCCAGCGGTGAGGCGGCCAGGCGGCTTTCTGTGCTCGGCAGACCCATGATCCGCATTTTCATGGGAGGCTTTCTGTTTATCGGGGCACAGTACGCCTGCCAGAATACTTTTATGGCACTGGGCAGGGCAAAAATTTCTCTTGTTATGGCCCTTCTGAGGAAAATCATCCTGCTGATCCCTCTGGCCTTGATCCTGCCGTTATTTCTTGGCACAACGGGAATCTTCACCGCAGAACCGATAGCAGATATTCTGGCCTCTGCCGTCACCACCGGAGTTTTTTATTTTACGTCAAAAAAACTGCTCGTGTATACTCCCGGAGAATCTGAACAGGGCAACCCTGCGGAGGAGGAAATGAAAGCTTAGTTTCTTAAAATCAGGAGGGACTGCTCGATAAGCATCCCTCCTGATATTCATATGGACTTTCCCCGTCACTTCCCGGAGTATCCTGCCGGCAATCTCCCGTATCTTCATTCCTTTTGTATCGAAATTTTTTTACTACACTCCACCAGCAATAAAAAAACCCGGGTCCTGAATTCACATTTACAGGAAATCGGGTTTTCTTCGGTGATGATGTTATTTAACAGCTGCGATCGCTTCTATTTCAAAAAGGGCTCCTTTGGGGAGTGCCGCCACTTCCACACAGGAACGGGCAGGTTTATTGTCTCCGAACCTTTTCTCATAAATTGCATTGATTGCCGCAAAATCATTGATATCGTCTAAAAATACGGTAGTCTTGATCACATCATCCAGCGATAATCCTGCCGCTTTCAGCACTTCGTCCAGGTTGATCAGCGCCTGGTCCGCCTGAGCTTCCACTCCTTCCGGAAGAGTTCCGTTCTCCGGGTCCAGCCCAAGCTGTCCTGAAGTAAACACAAATTCACCCGCTTTTACCGCATGGCAGTACGGTCCCACTGCTGCGGGAGCTTTCTGTGCATTGATGGTTTCACATGTCATACCTGCTTCCTCACTTTCCAAAAAATAATTAGGTTCATACAATTTTTTTGTATCAATATTATAGCACAGACTGTATCCCGCGTCCATGCTTTTAGCTGCTTATGCTCACCCTGAGCTTTTTATTTTGCTGATCGGTCTTTTTCATGCTCTTTTCATCCGGGGCATCTTTCGTTGCATAGTAGTCAATATAATAAAATAATTCTTTTTTCAGACCGCTGAACGTATAAGTATTCCTGCCTTCTTTTAATTCCATCATCTGAGGTTCCCCTTTTTCATCGATGTTGTTCAGTGACAGCACCGGTTTCAACGAAAGATCCGCCTTTGAAATATCTTCAAATGAGACCGTAAGCTTTCCGCTCTTTGACTGAAAGACATTTCCGATGACAAGGTCTCCGAATGTACCCTTTGTCCCGCCGGTCTTCTGCATAGCATCCACATCAAAGTAGAGGACTCCGTTTTCGCTGAATTTCATGAAACGGCTGCCTTCAAAGACAAGCTTTGAGGCGTCAGTTTCCTGATCGGTCTTTACAAATCCGTCAAACAGAGGAGTCACAGACTTCTTTTTTGCTTTAACATCGTATTGGATCAGAGAAACATTTTTAAACATCTGATCTTCCTTCATATATACCCCGGATGGATAACCGAGAAAATCTACGGTGCGGTCATTTTGGATCATCGCATTGGAGTCATTTTGTCCTTGCTCCATCAGCTCCCGGATCACTTCTTCCTTCGGGTGTCCGGCAAACTTCTTTTCACCTGTCTTCTGAATATCTCCTTCATAGACATCATCAAAGGCCTGTTTTTGGTCAGACAAAATCTGTTCCTTCACATCATAGAAATAGTCCTTAACCGTATCTTCCCCTTTTGTTCTTAAAAGCCGTACCACATTTCCGTCGCCGGATACAATAATCTTCGTCTCGGTCTCTCCATCCTCGGAAAATAATTTCATTTTTACCAGATCCAAAGCTGCGGTGACTTTCTTTTCCTTCATGTCAAAGACATAAAAGCCCTGGGAATTATGGAACATCACCCTTTGGTCCGAAGCGTAGTCCAGTTTTGGAAAGTCCGAAACCTCGTCTTTTTTGGTCGTCTCTCCTATGAATGCTTTCAGTTCTTTTTCTGATACAAAAGGCTTTTGCTCTCGTTCAGCTTTTTTTTGACATCCGGACGCTGCCAGAGCAAGCATAACTGCCGCTGCCAGCATAAGAATCCTGATTTTTCTTTTCATGGTCTCACTCCTTTATTTGATCCACTTCGGAGACGGATAATATCGAAAGCTCGCTTTTCCTATGATCTCTTCCCTGGTCACATAGTGGGTCTGCCATTCTCTGGCGTCATTGGAACTGTTCCGGTTGTCTCCCATGACAAAGTACCCGTTCCCGGGCACTTTATACGGTCCAAAATCGTCCACAGGCTCCTCTTTGATATAAGGTTCCTTCAGGGGCTTTTTACTCCCGTTGATATAAACCTTTCCGTCCTTTACCTCGATCGTCTCTCCCGGAAGCGCGATAACTCTCTTAATATACCACTCCGACTCATCATCCGGATACTCAAATATAATCACATCCCCCCGTTCAGGCTCACTGAACAGGTATGCGGTCCTGAATGCAATAAGTTTATCTCCGGTCATGATGGTATTTTCCATGGAACCGCTTGGTATACTGGCATTGACTATGACGAAATTTGTGATAAACAAAGTAATAGCCAGAGTGGCAGCAATACAGACAATCCAGCTTCTGACCTCTTTCCTGAAGTTTTGTTTTTTCTTATTCTCTTGTTCCTGTTCTTTTTCCATAGATGTCTCCTATACCTTTGCAAAAAACCTCTTTGCCGTATCTGCAAAGAGGTTTTTTCATTTTTAGTCTGTGTATCCTCTGCGGATAATCTCATGTCTGCCGGGTCCGTTGGAGATCAGAGTAATCGGATATCCGATCTTCTCCTCGACGAACTCTACGTATTTTCTGCAGTTTTCCGGCAGATCCTCATATTTTGTAATTCCGCGGATGTCACTCTTCCATCCCGGAAGTACTTCGATCACCGGTTTTGCTTTCTCCAGATCACCGGTTGTCGGAAAATCGGTAGTTATTTCCCCATCAATATCATAAGCGACGCAAACCGGAATTTCTTCTAAATAACCGAGGACATCGAGCACAGTAAATGCCACGTCTGTCGTTCCCTGCATCCTGCATCCATACTTGGAAGCCACGGTGTCGAACCATCCCATCCTTCTCGGACGTCCGGTCGTTGCCCCGAATTCGCCGCCGTCTCCGCCGCGTTTTCTGAGCTCATCGGCTTCTTCCCCGAAAATCTCACTGACGAAGGCACCTGCACCTACGGCACTTGAGTATGCCTTGACTACGGTGACGATCTTCTTGATCTCGTATGGCGGAATACCTGCACCGATGGCTCCGTATGCCGCTAAAGTAGAAGAGGATGTCACCATCGGGTAAATACCGTGGTCCGGGTCCTTTAACGAGCCCAGCTGGCCTTCCAGGAGAATGGTCTTGTTTTCTTTCATCGCTTTGTGAAGGAACAGGGATACGTCGCAGACATACGGCGCTACCATCTCCTTGTACTCCATCAGTGTTTCATACAGCCCATCCGGGTTGAGAAGCGGTTTGTGGTAGAGATGCTCAAGCAAAACATTTTTCGTCTCACAGATCCTGATCAGTTTTTCTTTTAACGCTTTTCCGTCGAACAACTCGTTGACCTGGAAGCCGATCTTTGCATATTTGTCTGAATAAAACGGTGCGATCCCCGACTTTGTAGATCCGAAAGACCCTTTCCCCAATCGTTCTTCCTCGTATTCATCAAACAGGATATGGTACGGCATAACGATCTGGGCACGGTCGGAAATGAGGATATTCGGCTTTGGCACACCCTGGGAGACGATTTCCCCAATCTCCTTAAAGAGCACAGGGATATTCAGTGCCACACCGTTTCCAATAATACTGGTTGTATGATCATAGAATACACCGGATGGCAGCGTGTGAAGCGCGAACTTTCCGTAGTCGTTAATGATGGTATGCCCGGCATTCGCTCCTCCCTGGAAACGCACGATAATGTCAGAAGTCTCACCTAACATATCCGTGATCTTACCTTTTCCTTCGTCGCCCCAGTTAGCTCCAACTATTGCTTTAACCATATGTGTATCCTCCTAATTATCAATGACGTGTCCTCGCCATTTTCTTTTGCATAAAGCGAACAACATTTTAATATTATATTGTTTTGTCCCATGTGTCAAGAATCCGCAGGGAGATTCCTACTTTTCTTTCACAGAAAAGAAGGAATCTACGCGGTGTTTATAATCCAGCAGGGAATTGTACTGCAGATACTGATAGTTTGTCAGCCATTTATCTTTATCTTCCTCATCCTGGGTCGCAACATTTTTACCGTCTTTTGTCACATATCCGTTGGCATTGATCGCCGGGATCTGTTTCTCCAGTTCTTCCAGATACTGATTATACGGAGTCAGTTTTAAGTTTGTCTGCTTGAGCATCAGCGTGGACAGATAGTTGACACTGGTGAGCTTTACATTTTCCTGTTCTTTGATATCATAGTTTGCCCAGATGACAAACGGAACGGTAAATTTCTTCTGCATCTCCTTGATGCTCAGACTGTTTAAGTCCTTTCCGTAGAGAAGTTCATAAAACTCATCTTCCAGTTTCGGCTGATGGTCCCCGAACATCACAATGATGGTCGGCTCTTTCTGATCCTTAAAATAATCGATCAGCTTTTTAAATGCCCGGTCGGATTCATGGATCAGAGACAGATAGCGCTCTGCAGGCTCTGTCTTCTTCTCGTCTTCAATCGTAATTTCCTGCTTGAAGTTATCGTCCGGAAGCAGATATCCGCCGTGGTTCTGAATCGTTACATTAAACATAAACAGAGGATTATCTGATTTTCTATTCTCAAACGTCTCTATGATCTTATCGTAATCAGACTCATCACTGACCCATCCTCTGATTCTCCTGACTTTGGATTCATCCAAGGATGACTCATCCAGGAAGTTCTCGAATCCTAGCAGCGGATACACGCTCTGTCTATTCCATGCATTCGGCTTATATGGATGGAATGCGGTCGTGTCATATCCCTGTTCTTTTAACTGGGTGGCGAGACTCGGCACTTCGTGTTTTACAAACTGTGTATAGGCATTTCCGTTCAGCGGAAGAGAAGACACTGAGTTTCCTGTGAGGAATTCATACTCAGAGTTGCTTGTTCCTCCTCCGAATACCGATACAAGCATATCGCCCTTGATCGTATTTTCTTTCATGGAATTGATATAAGGCATCACTTCTTTATTTGTCTTGATCTTGTTGACCACATTCAGATCAGAAAATGTCTCGTTCATGATGACGACCACATTTGGTTTTTGCTTCAGAGCCTTATTCTGTCCGGTTGTCACCTCATAATTTTTGGCAATGTCTTTTACCTTATCTACGCTGTATCCTTCCGGTTCCGTTCCGAGGAGATACTGCACATTCAGGAGGAAACTTAACACAAAGCCATTTCTTTTATAGCCCTTTTTCTGATTGAAGAATTCTACCTTTACATTTTTTGATTCCAGAAAATTTACTCTCGTACAGAGAAAGCTCTGTCCTATTGTAACTGCTGCCACTACAATCAGTGCAATCAGCCGCTGTTTCCATCGGAATGCTTTTATAGTATCCAGTTTCCATGCAATGATACAGAGTGCGAGGCAGATGATTGTTGCAACAATGGCTGCTTTATTATAAGACAATGTATAATGATCTGCCACATCCATCGCGGTACCGAACGCCCAAATGTCTGCCGGTGTGATCGGAGTTCCCCGGAACTGCATAACAAAGTAGTTACCGATGGCGCAGCCGTATAAAAGTAAATCTCCTACAATGACTGCGTATTTTGTCCTGTTAAAGATCAAAAGCAGAATTCCAAAAATAACATAGAACCAGATGATATTCAGCGCATAAGAAAAAACTCCCATAACGCTGATCGGATTGTAGAATACTTTTTCCACCATATAAAAAGCTAGCCACGGATTCACGATGAATAATGCCCATGACATCCATTTATTCCACTTTTCAGGAATTTTAATCTGTACAAGCAAGAGCACGATCAATCCTAATGCAATTGCAATCGTCAGACCAATGGCCCACATATCAATTTGAGTAGTCCACATTTTTGCACAAAGACGGATCTCTGTTTTCTGTCCGTTTTTTATGAGCGGCTCAAAAATTGATCCCATATCTCTGGACGTATAAATATACAGCGGATCATCTTTCTTAATTCCGACCCCCTTGATCTCGTAAGTATAAGTTTCGCCTTTCTCTAGTTTCTGGTTTACGATTGCCTTATACCAACGATCTTCATCCAATTCTCTTCTTCTCATCGTGGCTTTTATTTCAGCTCTTCCATCCACTTCTTCCATGGTCGGAGTTACGTGAAAAATAATATTTCCTTTGGAATCCTTAATACTCAGTTCAATCCTTCCAGGCCTTGCATCACCAAAGTTTCTCCCTATACGGAATTCTAATTTTTCTGCCATAGTAAAATTAGCTTTGAATTTCTGCGTGATCGTATCTCCATCTGCAACCGGGATCTTTTCCATACCGCTTTCAGGCACGCCTTTTGCCACCCGCTCCGCGAACTGATCTTTATTCTTGATACACAGAACACAGAATAAGATCAGACACACAATGATAAAATATTTTCCAAACTTGTGAATAAAGTTATGAATTTTTCCTAGTTTGTCTTTGAAACCATTTGATTTACTGTTCATGTTTTCTTCCCACCTAATTTTGTATTTTTTTAAGCCTGCCCCTCTCTCTCCTTAAAAATTTCCAAGTATTTTAAAATCTTTTACTTCCGCCCGTATGCCGGTCAGAGCATTGCGTATGCCCGGTTCATTTAAGTTTCCGGCCACATCTATATAAAATCCGTATTCCCACTGCCTGTTCGGAAGCGGCCTGGATTCAATATTCGTCATGCTGACATCATTGAACATAAAATGTGCAAGAATGTTATAAAGAGATCCCGTCTCATGCGGAAGAGAAAAACTGATGCTCACCTTCCCGGCATCTCCCCGGTACTGTTTTTTCTTTGACATGACCACAAAACGGGTGCAGTTATTTCCTTCGTAATTCACATTGCGCTTCAGTACCTCCAGTCCATAGAGCTTTGCCGCCCGCTCGCTGGAAATTGCAACCTTGGTCGGGTCATTGTCATCAGCAACTTTTTTGGCCGCCACCGCCGTATTCCTTATGCGGACCTGATCCCATCCGGTCTCGTCCAGAAATTGTTTGCACTGCATCAGCCCCTGTGGATGTGAATATACCTTGGTCACCTTGGAAAGATCTGTTCCCCTGATGCCTACAAGAGCATGATTGCACTCTACCGTCTCTTCTCCGACTACACATACGTCATGATTCAGGAGAAGATCATAAATACCGCTCACAGTACCTGCGGAAGTATTCTCGATGGGCAGGATACCATAATCTGCCTTTCCCTCATCCACTGCCACGACCACATCTTTAAACTCATCGGCCGTAAAATGGCTGATATTCTCTCCGAAAAACTGAATCATGGCCTGTTCCTGATACGCTCCGGGAATCCCCTGATATACAACTTTTGTATCACGGTTGATCTCCAGCTTATCTACCTCTTTAAACATTTTGCGCACGTAACTGTCTTCTTCCGACAGGAGACTGTACTGGTATCTGCGCCCGATGGACATGAGCTGCAAAAAGAGTTCCTCTGTCCCCTTCTTTAAAAACTCCGGTCCGACTTCGCCGGTGAGTGCCTCTATTTTCTGCTGTTCCCTCTCCCTGTCATAGATCGGCTTGCCTGTTCCCTTTTTATACTCCGCAACCTCCTCGGAACAATGCATCCGCTCTTCAAACAGGCGGACGATCTTTCGGTCAATCCGGTCTATATCCTTTCTTATGTCAAGTAAATCTCTCATTTTTCTTCCTTTTCCTCCAAAGCATCTTTTAACTCCAGAATCGTTTTGTTCAGAACTGGATGCCTCTCATAAGGTGCTATCTGTGCAAGAGGCTCCAAAACAAAACTCCGTTTCGGAATCTCTGTATGAGGTATGGTCAAATGCTCCCCATGAATCACTATGTCATCATACAGCAAAATATCCAGATCCAGTGTCCTGGGGCCCCAATGCACGAGTCGTTCTCTGCCCGCATTGTTTTCCAGTCTCTGCAAATATCCGAGGAGTTCCTCAGGCGTCTTCAATGTATCGATACCGATACATCCATTGATAAATTTATCCTGCTCCGTATATCCGTAAGGTTCTGTCTCTGCAAGGTCTGACACACAGGCCATCCTGAGATCATCTTCCTGTTTCATCTGTTTTACCGCTTCGTTTATATACTGCATCCGGTCCCCCATATTTGAACCGATTCCGATATATGCCCGGTGCCACTGCCTCTCGATTTTTACAGAAACACTCTGAATCGGCAGTCCAATCGGAGCCCACGGTTTCTTAACTTCCACCTCTGTCTTCTTTATCAAGTCAAATTCCTTAAGAAGCCGCTCTGCAATTGTTTCCGCCACCCGTTCGATCAGATCAAAGGTATTTCCTTCCATGATCTCCCGAATCCGATGGCATACTTCCCCGTAGTTGACGGAATATTCTATTTTATCACTCTTGCCGGCCCGTTTTGTATCTGTATACAGTACTGCGGACACAAGAAATTTCTGTCCCAGGACTTTTTCTTCTTTATATACGCCGTGATTGCAGTAAATCTCCAGCTCTTTTATAATAATCTGATCCATCTTCCCCGCTCCTTTAATAACGGCAGATTGCCTCGATCATAGTGAGGGCGCGCCTGTTTTCCTTAACGTCATGAACCCGGAACATCCGGCAGCCTTTCATATATCCGCTCACCGTAGTGGCCACAGTACCCTCTGTCCTCTCATCTGCCGGCAGATCCAGAGTAAATCCGATCATAGATTTTCTGGATGTACCGAGCAGTACCGGCACCTGAAACTCAAGAAGAAGTTCCAAATGGTTCATGAGCATCAAATTTTGTTCCAAAGTCTTTGCAAATCCAATGCCCGGGTCCAGCAGTATCTGTTCTTTCCGCATGCCGGCCTCCTCGGCAGTCTGCATAGTCTCCCTGAGATCCTTTATCACATCACTCAAAAAATTTTTGTAATCTGTATTCTTCCGGTTATGCATAAGGCAGGCCGGAAGGCCTTCCCTGGCCAGCAGCGGAGCCATTTTTCTGTCCCACTTGAGCCCCCATATGTCATTAATCATATCAGCTCCTGCACGGATGCCTTCCTTAGCCACCTGCCACTTGTATGTATCCAGGGAAATGACCGGATCAAACTCTCTTTTCAGGGCCTCAATCACCGGAGCTGTCCTCTCGATCTCTTCATCTGCGGTGATCTTTTCATGTCCCGGGCGGGTGGATTCCCCTCCGACATCAATGATATCCGCCCCTTCGCCGAGCATTTGCTCCGCATGCTTCAGAGCCGCATCCAGGCGGGTGTATCTTCCTCCATCCGAAAAAGAGTCCGGAGTCACATTGAGTATCCCCATAATATATCCATGGCTTTTTATATCAAATTGTCTTTTGCCTATCTTCATATCCAGCTCCTAATACCGATATATGTTGTTTTTCTTCTCTTCCGGCCAATAGCATTCTTCTCTCGCCTTACAGTTGCCGCAGTCCCTGGAGAGCTTGTCTGCCCGGCCAAAAAGGCAGGAAAGCTTATCACTGTCCGGCCTTCTGTGGGACCCTAATAAAAGCAGAATCGTGCTCCGCTCCTCTATATTATAAGGAGACTCAGACAAAATAGCCGAGGCGATCGAAATGCCTGCCTCCTCATGTGGAATTCCCTCGGAATACTGCTTTCCTCTTCCGATATCGTGCAGAAAGCCTGCGGCATAGATCACATCTTTCTTTACGTCAAGCCGTTCTTCAAGCACAAGGATATAAGCAATCCTGGAAACCGCCAGAAAATGCCCGGTGTCGTGGAGACAAAAGGCCCTACCTTTCTCCGCATCCTGAATCTGCCGGTAAGCACTCTGATATTCCGGATGATTCGTGATATATGAAAGCCGCTTCACTGCTCTAACCTCTCAGTTCTTTTAAAAATGACAGGGTTCCGAACACGACGATAACATCGTCCTGTCCGCATTCCTTCTTAACCTTCTGATAACATTCTCCAAGACTTCCTCCTTCGGTCACTTTCCGGTAAAACGGACGGGCAGCGTCAGCCAGCACACCCGAAGGCAGGGCACGGTCACCTTCCGGTGTCACCGCGTAAATTTCATCTGACATTGGAGACATAATCTTTAACATCTGCAGATAATCTTTATCCGACAATACTCCCATTATATAGATTATTTTTTTATTTGTAAAATTCTTTTGAAGGAACCGTAAAAGCTTTTCGGCTCCGTCCGGATTATGAGCTCCGTCGCAATAAACCTCAGGAACCGCGCAAATACGCTGTAATCGGCCATCCCATACAGCATTTTTTAATCCTTTTCTTATGGAATCCTGTCGAAAAATATAAGATTTTTTTAAGATTTGGATAGTCTCCAGAGCGACTGCGGCATTACAGATCTGGTGCTCCCCAAGCATACCGATTTCCATATTCGGGTACTCTGTTCCATCTGCGCAGACGTAAGAAAATTCTGCGCCCTTTAAGTTTTCGGATAAGACGTCAAGACGGCTTGCCTCTGCAAAGATGAGAGACACATTTTTCTCTCCTGCGGCCTTCTCTATCACTTCCCTGGCCTCAAAAGTATTATCGTAAGAAACTGCAGGACATCCTTTTTTCAAGATACCTGCCTTCTCACCTGCGATCTCCTGAATAGTGCTGCCGAGATACTGGGTATGGTCATAGCCGATCGACGCAATGACTGTACAGATCGGATGCTTTATCACATTCGTTGCATCCAGTCGTCCCCCAAGTCCTGTTTCCAGAAGGACTGCGTCCACTTTTTTATCGAGAAAATAAAGAAATGACAGGGCAGTCTCCATCTCGAAGACTGTCGGATGCTCTTTTCCGTCTCTGACCATCTCCTCCGCTGTTTTTTTTATTTTCTCCATATAAAAGCAGAGATCTTCCTTTGTGATAATCTCATCGTTAATACGGAACTTTTCTTCATAGCAGAAAGAAGCAGGAGACACATATCGTCCTGCTTCATAACCCTGTTCTTTAAATACCGACGCAAGAAACGCCAGGGTGGAACCTTTTCCGTTAGTGCCTGCTATATGAACGATCTTCAGCCGGTCCTGGGGATTTCCGAGACGGTTTAACAATTCCCTGATATTGTCAAGTCCTAAAATACTTCCAAACTTATTTGCACGTCCGATAAATTCCATTGTCTCCTGATAGTTCATGAAAGCTGCCTCCCTGTCTCATCTTTTTGTCTGTTCAGAAAGAAGAGCCTCTCTTATGACGTCCTCAATCTTCTTTACATATACGATCTCAATATTTTCTGTGATCTCTGTATCAAATTCCCTGACATCCTTTTCATTGGCCTTTGGCACGAGTACTTTTGTCATGCCCGCGCGTTTTGCTGCCAGCATTTTTTCTTTCAGTCCCCCGATTGCCAATACCTGTCCCCTGATCGTCACCTCTCCGGTCATTGCCACAGTCCCCCGGACTTTTCTTCCTGTGATAGCCGAGAGGAGGGCAAGGGTCATGGTGATCCCCGCAGACGGTCCGTCTTTGGGTACTGCACCTTCCGGAATATGGATGTGGATATCGTGGTTTTCAAAGAAATCATCCTTGATCTTATATTTGCCGCTCTTGCTCCGGATATAGCTCACTGCGGCCTGGGCCGATTCCTTCATCACATCACCAAGGGACCCTGTGACGATAAATTTTCCCTTCCCCGGCATTGTGTTTACTTCCACGTTGAGCATGACTCCTCCGACACTGGTCCATGCCAGCCCGTGCACGATTCCCACCTCGTCCTTCAAGTTTTCTTTTTCCAGTTCATACGGCGCCGTGCCCAGATAATCCCGGACTGCTTTTCTCGTCACCGTCACCTTTTTCTTCTTCCCCTGATAAATATCCTTTGTAACCTTTCGGGAAACATTTCCAATGGTTCTCTCAAGGCTTCTCACACCCGCTTCTCTCGTATAACTGGCGATCAGCAGTCTCAGGGCATCATCCTTCCAGACAATTTCCTTCGGAGTCAGCCCGTTGGCTTCCATCTGCTTTTTTACCAGATAATTTTTGGCAATGTGGAATTTCTCGTTTTCAGAGTAACTGGAAACTTCTATGACCTCCATCCTGTCTAAAAGCGGCTTGGGGATCGTGGACAGATCATTTGCCGTGGCGATGAACAGTACATCACTTAAATCCAGCGGCACTTCCAGATAATGATCCCGGAAATGTTCGTTCTGCTCTCCGTCCAGAACTTCCAGAAGTGCCGATGCCGTATCTCCTCTCTGGTCCTTTCCCACCTTATCCACTTCATCCAGGAGCATCAGAGGATTGCGTACTTTGGCCTGACGGATCGCTGCCACGATCCTTCCCGGCATAGCTCCCACGTAAGTCTTCCTGTGCCCCCGAATCTCAGACTCGTCTCTGACGCCTCCGAGGGATAGTCTCACATATTCTTTGTGGGTTGCCTTGGCAATCGACCTTGCGATAGATGTTTTTCCCGTTCCCGGAGGTCCCACAAGGCAGAGGATGGCCGCGTCCTTTTTCTGGCTCATGGCCCTTGCCGCCAGATATTCCAGAACCCGCTCCTTAACCTTTTTCAGTCCGTAGTGATCCTCTTCCAGAATATTTTCTGCTTCCTCCAGATCCATGGAATCTTCGGAAAGTTTTTCCCATGGCACATCCAGCATAATCTCAATGTAAGTTCTGAGCACCGCGCTCTCGGCGGCACTGTTTCCCATAGCCTGAAACCGGGAGATTTCTTTCTTAATCTTGTCCTTCACTTCTTCGCCTGCTTCCATTTCAGAAAGCTTGTGCAGAAACTCATCGGCTTCGTCTGCGATATTGGTCTCTCCAAGCTCTTCCCGGATCACCTTGAGCTGTTCCCTCAGCATATATTCACGCTGATTGTCATCGATGTTCTCTTTCACTTTCTCTTGGATATCCAGCCTAAGATAAGCCAAACGCAGTTCCTGTTCCAGAAGCACAAGCATCAGCTCACATCTCGGTTTTAAGTCCATTTCTTCCAGGAGCTTCTGTTTGTTCTGCAGAGAAAACGGAAGATGGGTTGCCAGATGGTCCACAAACACTTCCAGATCCGTCTGCATGAGAATATAACTGTATACATTGGGGTCCATCTGATTCCAAACCCCGGTATATTTTTCAAAACTTTCTTTCAAAGCGCGGAATACCGCCTCTTTCTCATCCTGTTCAAATTCCTGCTGCTCCGTGTGCTGATAGGCCGCTTCTACCCGAAATATCGGTTCTTCCTCACAAACTTCAAGAATTTCAGCCCGGAACATACCCTCGGCAAAAACCCGGATAATATTTTGAGGCAGTTTTACTACCTGGCGGATTCTCGCCAATGTCCCGATCTGGTAGAGATCGTAGGATTTGGGATCTTCCATCGCCGGATCGATCTGATTGTCTAAAAAAATCATCTGATCGTTCTGCATGGCTTCCTCGATCGCACGCACCGATTTACTCCGTGAGACATCAAAATGAATCACCGAATTCGGATATATGTATTTCCCCCTCAGCGCAAGCATCGGTAATACTTTTTTCATCTGCTTCTCCTTCGTTATCATATCGTCATTTATGCCAAAAAAACTGCCTCAATAGCAAGAAATTCTTGTATTAAAGCAGTTTGTTGACTTTGGGCCGGATGTCTTATGCTATCTCACCATTACTCTTCTTCGTTCTTTTTTTAACGCCTGACGTTCTCTTCGTTCTGTCATCAGACCTCTCGATCACCGGCTCTTCCGAAGATTCCACAACGCCTCTTGTAATCACGCATTTGGATACTTTCTCGTCAGAAGGCACCTGATACATCAAGTCCATGATGACACCTTCCATGATGGCCCTTAACCCCCTGGCTCCTGTCTTTCTCTCCATGGCCTTCTCTGCAATCGCTTCCAGAGCACCGTCCTCGAATACCAGGTCTACTCCGTCCAGTTCAAACAGCTTCTGGTACTGTTTCACCAATGCACTCTTCGGCTCTTTCAATATGCGCACAAGCGCCTCTCTGTCCAGAGGATTTAAGGATACATTCACCGGAACTCTTCCAATAAACTCAGGGATCAGCCCGAATTTCACGAAGTCTTCCGGCAGTACCTGCTGGAGCAGTCCCCCGATATCCTCTTTTTTGCCGTTTCCGATCTCTGCATTGAATCCGATAGACTTCTGTCCAATTCTGGATTCAATGATCTTCTCCAGTCCGTCAAAAGCTCCCCCGCAAATAAACAGGATATTGGTTGTATCAATCTGTATAAACTCCTGGTGCGGATGCTTCCGTCCTCCCTGAGGCGGAACAGAGGCTACCGTTCCCTCGATGATCTTTAATAAAGCCTGCTGCACACCTTCACCGGAGACGTCTCTGGTGATAGAGGTGTTTTCTGACTTTCTTGTGATCTTATCGATCTCATCAATATAAATGATACCGCACTGTGCCCGTTCGATGTCATAGTCTGCCGCCTGGATGATCTTTAAGAGAATGTTCTCCACATCCTCTCCCACGTAGCCGGCTTCGGTCAGCGCCGTGGCGTCTGCGATGGCAAACGGAACATTCAGCATCTTTGCCAGTGTCTGGGCAAGCAGTGTTTTCCCTGATCCCGTCGGCCCGAGCATTATGATATTGCTCTTCTGAAGATCAATATCTGAGGAATCTCCCAGAAGAATCCTCTTGTAGTGATTATAAACTGCTACAGACAGCACTTTCTTGGCCTCGTCCTGCCCGATCACATAATCATCCAAAAATGCTTTTATTTCTTTTGGTTTATTTAAATGGATCTCTGTATCATCAATATACTGCTCAAATTCCTCGGCAATGATATCCGCGCAGACTTCAATACATTCATCACATATATAGACGCCTTTTGCCTTCGGCCCTGCGATCAGTTTTCTCACCTGATCCTGGGTCTTATTGCAAAAAGAGCAACGAAGCTGCTTTTTGTCATCGCTGTGATTTACCATAGAATTACCTCGCTCTTTCTAATTATGATTCCCTCTTCTTGTCAAAGACGGCATCAATCAGTCCGTACTCCACAGCTTCCTCTGCAGTCAGCCAGTTGTCACGGTCCGTATCCCGTTCGATGACTTCTAATGGTTTTCCTGTATTTTCACTTAAAATGCGATTTAAGCGCTTCTTCGTCTGTAAAATATGTTCTGCAGCAATCTGGATCTCTGTAGCCTGCCCCTGGGCTCCGCCCATCGGCTGGTGGATCATGATCTCGGCATTAGGCAGCGCCATGCGCTTTCCTTTTGCTCCCCCTGCAAGCAGGAAAGAGCCCATGCTGGCTGCCATGCCCATGCAGATCGTAGATACATCACATTTGATGAAATTCATCGTGTCATAGATTGCCATGCCTGCTGTGACAGATCCCCCCGGACTGTTGATATACAGACTGATATCCTTTTCCGGGTCTTCTGCTTCCAGAAAAAGAAGCTGGGATACAATCAGGCTTGCAGAAACATCAGTTACTTCTTCTCCCAGGAAAATGATTCTTTCTTTTAATAAGCGGGAATAAATGTCATAAGAACGCTCCCCGCGACTTGTTTGTTCAATGACATAAGGTACTAAACTCATCTTAAACCCCTCCCGGTTTTCTATCTGTCAATTATTTTGTCTGGCAGGAACTGATCAGGAAATCTACTGCCTTCTGAACAGCAATATCATCCATCATCTGTTCCTTCTGGCTTCCCTGTACCATCTTCTCTAACTGTTCTGTTTCCATTTGATACATACCAGCCATTTTTTCTAATTCTTTCTTAAAGTCTTCTTCACTGGCTTCAATACTTTCTGCCGCAGCGATCGCCTCTAATACAAGACGGGTCTGGATTCTCTTTAACGCCTGAGGCTTTAACTCTTCCGCGAACTTCTGGGCATCGCTTCCTGTATACTGAAGGTACTGTTCCATGTTAAGTCCCTGGTAACTGAGTCTCTGTGCGAACTCATCTGCCATCTGCTGTACCTGTTCTTCGATCATGGCATCAGGGATGTCCATGGATGCATTCTCCACTGCCTGGTCAACCAATGCATTTTCTTTTTCTGTCTTGGCAGCTTCTTCTTTCTGTGCCTTGATATTCTTCTTGATTTCTTTCTTGTAGTCTTCCAGAGTCTCAAACTCGGAAACTTCAGATGCAAACTCATCGTCTAATTCCGGAAGTTCTTTTTCTTTAATTCCTTTGATCTTCACTTCAAAAACAGCCGGTTTTCCTGCCAGTTCCGGTGCATGGTACTGTTCCGGGAACGTAACATTGACTTCGATTTCATCGCCGATATTTTTGCCGATCAGCTGCTCTTCAAAACCTTCGATAAAGGTACCTGATCCGATAACCAGAGTCTGATCTTCTGCCGTTCCTCCCTCGAACTTTTCACCATCAACAGATCCTGAGTAATCGATCAGAGTGATATCTCCGTCTTTGACCGGGCGGTCTTCTACTGTAATTTCTCTGGCATTTGCTTCCTGTTCCTTTTTGAGCTGTTTTTCAATTTCTTCTTTTGTTACGCGGATTTTCTTTTCTTCGACTTCCAGTCCTTTATAATCTCCGAGAGTTACTTCCGGTTTGACCGCGATCTCGGCTGTGAAAATAAACGGTTTTCCTTTTTCTAACTGAACCACGTCGATGTCCGGTCTGGAAACAATATCCAGATCAGAATCTTTCATTGATTCACTGTATGCTTCAGGAATCAAAATATTCGCCGCATCTTCATAAAAAACTTCTACTCCGTATGCTTTTTCGATGAAGTTTTGAGGTACTTTTCCTTTTCTGAATCCAGGTACGCTGAACTGTGATTTCTTCTTATTATATGCTTTTTTGATCGCTGCATCTAATTTTTCAGGCTCTACCTCAATCGTCACTTTTACCATATTATTGTCTAACTTTTCAACTTGTAATCCCATTCTTACAAATCCTCCTAAAATATCATTATCTTTGTTGTAGTTTTATACAAACATTAAGTCATTATACCATGACGTTTCCGACCTGTCGACTGAAAATACAGATTTTACGCCATTTCTGTCAAATAAAGCCCTACTGCTGCTTTACTCCCTGATAGACATATTCGCCGGATGTCTGCAGGATTCTCGGAGCCTTGCTTACAATTTTCACCGTGAAAGCATCTCCCTTTTTCAGATCCTTTTTGGACACTTCCAATAGATGTTCATTGTGGAATGTCGTATTGATCTTCGTCTCATCCACATACACCTGACAGAAGTTTGTGAAGTTATTTCCTTCTATAAATATACTGTTTTCAGTCTCATAAGCTTTTGTCACATTGACCTTTCTAATGCCAAACGAGATATCCGTTGCCTGAAATGGATTTTTTTGATCCCAGACATACTGCTTGCCGTAAAGCATATCATACTGCAGTGCCTTCATGTCCTTCTGGTAATTTTTCGTGCCCTGCCGGGTCTGATGGAAACTGTTCATGACCCCGTTTTTGATGTTAAGCTTGGCGAGGATATCGGAACCGAGCTGATAAGCTTCGATCACCCCGTCCTTCTTTTTCAGTCCCATGTTGTCCCAGATAAAATAGCTTGTCTCATATTTATTCCCGTAGGTCAGATCTTTATCATCTACCTCCAGACTCGGGAGATGGTCTCCATACATCACAAGAACCGTATCTTCACCCCGTTTTTTCAATGCATTCACCAGGTCTCCCACAAACTGATCCATCTGGTATACCTGATTGGCATAGTAGGTATATTTGTTCTTTAAAGCCTCATCTTTGATTCCGCCCAACACCTTGATCTTTGGATTTTCAATAATCTCTGTCTTAGGATAATCTCCGTGCCCCTGGACAGAAATAGTATAAATATAATCTTGTCCCTTTGTGGAATCCAAAGCGTTCAGAATACAGCCTGTGAGTATAGTATCCTTGGCCCATCCATTTTCTGTCCATTTTTTGATATTCATACATTCTTTTGAGGTGAAGGTGTCAAACCCAAGCTGGGAGAAAACCAGATCCCTGTCATAGAAGGCGGCGCTGTTGTTGTGGATGGCATGCGCGGTATATCCGTCTTCTTTCAGCAATGTAGCCATGCTCTCTGTGGTCGTCGACTGCAGCACAGTCTTGTAAGGGTATTCCGCCGCTCCGAAATGGTCCAGGTTCATACCTGTGATCGCTTCAAATTCGGAATTGGCAGTCCCGGCGCCGTAAGACGGCATGCTCAGCTGTCCGGAGGAGTATTCCTTCATATATTCGTGGAAATTCGGGAGCGGGTCCTGATTGAACTTCACTCCTTTTACCTGGGTGATATCAAAGTGTGACTCCAGCTGCACAAAAATGATATTCGGCTTCCTGACTCTGCCCTTTTTCTTATTTTGTGCCTGCTTGGTCTTTTGCTCAATCTGGTCGATCTTTTCTTCCGAATAGTTGGACGGCTTATCAATCCCGTTTTTCAACGCAGTAATCGAAAAACAATACGGTGTCCCGTAATCTCCATAGGCGATCCGGATGTTGCCGATCCTGTCTGTGAGCATATTGCTCCTGAATCCATATACGGTGGTCACTCCGAATGCTGCAAAAATAACAGCAACCGCAAGGATATTCCTTTTATATTGTAGATTCTGTTTTTTCGGCAGATAGAGAAATCCTACTACGAGCAGCACCAGTACGATTAAAATTAGTGCACCCATAAAGACGATGGCTGACGGCGAATAATAGTTGGTCATGACCGGAAGTACAGATTTCATCAGTGTGACGTCCACGTACGTGAATGGAGTATTTCTGGCACTGAGCATCAGGAAATTGACTATCCCGATGACTGACCAGACCAATGTCACTATAATGTAGGTAAACAGCCTCCGCTTAACGATCAATACCACAGAATAAGTGACAAAAATGATGAATGCGCTGTACAGAAACATCTTGGTCCTGTCATTGACAAACCCGAATACTCCCTGGTCAAATGTCTGGCGTCCGAGAACTTCCAATAAAAATGCCATGCCAAATGCCAGCACAATATTGCACAGAACAGGAACCTTCTCGATCCACTTCCCAATCTGGCTTACTATATTCTTTACCAAAGATTTCATGATACTCTCCTTACTTTGATTCTGTCTTTCAAAAAAGGCTCCGAAAAACTCGGAGATTTCTTATTTGCAAAAAGTCATACAGTGTATTATAACACTGTCATTCCAAAGTATCTATACTTTAATTGTGAAAAATTTCTTAAATGCTCTGCCCAGATTGACAGTTTTCTGTATCCATGATACGATGCTTTAGGAAACTTTTCTTATGGTTTTTTGTAAAGTTTCTAGTTTATATCGAAGAAAGGAGCAGAGCAGTTTTAAGCGCCATGCACCTTCTGGCACGGAACCTGACTTATCGAACAGATAACGAAGAGCAGAAGGTTAACGAGGTGGAAAGTGATCGAAGATTCGGCGGATGCTTTCCCGTGGCTTTGGACGCGTGATGTACAGAGCAAACCTGTGAGTAATTGCAGAACAAAGACTGTACAGCCAAAGATATAAAAACCACACAAAAGAACATTTGAATGAGAGGACACTTCATCGCTTTTTCATTTTAAGCGACGTTTTCTTTGTGTCCGCATAAAATTAAATAAAAAGGAGATTTCAACATGTGTGGAATTATTGGATTTACTGGAAAACTCGAGGCAGCAGATGTCTTGGTAGGAGGCCTGACACAGCTTGAATACCGCGGATATGACAGTGCAGGGATCGCAGTCAGTGAAGGCTCATCCACTAAGATCATTAAAACAGCCGGAAAGGTTTCCAATCTCCGCGAAAAAGTAGAGTCATCAGAAGACCGCAGCGGAACATGCGGGATCGGACACACACGATGGGCTACTCACGGAGGGGTTACTACCACCAACGCACATCCCCATGTGGCAGGAAAAATCACACTGATCCACAATGGAATTATTGAAAACTACAAAGAGATTGCTTTAGCCCTCAAAGCTCAGGGCCGGACTCCTGTTTCTGAGACTGACACCGAGATTGCGGCTCTTTATCTTGACTCCGTGTATGACGGAGATCCGTTTGCCGCGATGAAAAAAGCCGATGAAGCCCTTGAAGGAGCTTACGGTTTCTGTATCATGTTCAGCGATCATCCTGAAGAGATCTACTGTATGCGCAATTCCAGCCCGCTGGTAGCCACTTCCACAGACGACGGCGCCTTCATCGCCTCTGATATGGTGGCACTGCTTCAGTACTCCAAAGATTATTTTGTAGTGCCGGAAGAGCACATCGCAGTCATGAAAAAAGACGGAATCACACTCTATGATATGGATCAGAACATCGTTGCACCAAAAATGCTCCACGTTGACTGGGATACTACCGCTGCTCAAAAGGGCGGATATGATTACTTTATGCAGAAAGAAATCTATGACCAGCCGGAGGCACTGAAAAATACCGTTATGCCAAGACTCCACAACGGCCGTGCAGACTTTGCCACCGACGGGATATCTGACGATCTGTTCAAAGGCATCAGCCGGATCATTGTGACTGCATGCGGTACAGCGATGCATGCAGGCCTGGTTGGACGCCATCTGATCGAATCCATGGTACGGATTCCTGTCACCGTAGAACTTTCTTCTGAGTTCCGGTATATGGATCCGATCCTTGACGAACATACATTAGTGGTCATTGTCTCCCAGTCCGGAGAGACAGCCGACTCTTTAGCCGCACTGCGCCTTGCCAATGAACAGGGTGCAAAGACAATTTCTATTGTTAATGTAAAAGGCTCCAGCATTGCAAGAGAAAGTGACCAGGTACTATACACGCATGCCGGTCCGGAAATTGCCGTTGCAAGTACAAAGGCATTCTCTGTACAGTGCGCAGGTTTCTACCTGATCGCCCTAAAATTGGCTGAACTGAGCGGTAAATTTACAGAAGGAGAATTATCAGAGTACTGTACAAAATTTGAGGAGGCGATCTCCACGGTAGCAGAAGTTCTGAAAATGGATGGCTATATCAAAGATATTGCGGAAAAAATCAAGGATACCTTCTCTGCATTCTTCTTAGGCCGCAGTCTTGACTATGCGATTGCCAGTGAGGGCTCACTCAAGCTCAAAGAGATTTCTTACGTCAACTCTGAAGCATACAATGCCGGGGAGTTAAAGCACGGAACCATCTCTCTTGTAACTGAGGGCGTTCCGATCATTGCCATCGCAACACAGGATCATGTCCTTCCTAAGATCATGGCCAATGTAGAAGAAGTGAAAGCCCGCGGAGCCCATGTGATCATGGTGACCGACAAAGACATGTCAGACTACGAGGGCGTCTATGACGACCTGATCCAGGTACCTGCCGTAGATGACAGATTCGGAACCTTCGGCGTCACGGTGGCACTGCAGCTGCTTGCATACCACGTAACCGTCTTCAGAGGAAATGACGTAGACCAGCCAAGAAACCTGGCAAAATCCGTAACCGTAGAGTAGACCGCTGTTTCATGAAGCATAATTTTTATAATCGAGTAGGGGAGATTAAATCTCCCCTCTCACACCACCGTACATGCCGTTCGGCATACGGCGGTTCAACATAACTTCAAAGCATGACGTTCCATGTAATAATCGTAGCAACTCACAAGCCCTGCCTGTTTCAGCTTTTCTTTTGAGATTGCCC
>NZ_CAJSYK010000025.1:0-43827 GCF_910574135.1 Anaerostipes faecis
TGGCGGGCTTCCACCTATGATAAAACGCAGGCAGTATTATGAGGATTTGGAACTGGCCGCATAGTCAGTGATATGCTTGAGAAAAATGTGTCAACTAATATTGACAATATCAGAATTACGTGATACAATTAGAACAAAATTAAATAAAATTAATTTATTTTACAAAGGGTGACACAAAGTTGTCATCTTTTTTGTTGTATAATGTGCTTCACAAAGGAGGAAAAAATAAATGGAAAAAGAAGTATTAGTATTTATCTTTGATGGATATGCCGATTGGGAGCCTGCTTATGTATGCGCTGAATTAAACTCACCACATACACAGTATGTCGTAAAAACAATAGGTCTGGTTAAAGAACCAGTTATATCTATGGGCGGGTTCCAAATAGTTCCTAATTATTCAATTAATGATTATCCAGAAGAATTTAGCCTGTTAATCTTAACTGGTGGTTATGCATGGTTACAACAAAAAAATAATGAAATTTTGCCTGTTGTCGAGTATGCCGTAAAAAAGCATATTCCAGTGGGCGCAATATGTAATGCAACAAATTTCATGGCTGAACACGGTTATCTTAACCAGATAAAACATTCTGGAAACACTTTGGAATTTATGAAATCTCAAGCACCACATTATACGGGAGAAAAGCACTTTATCCAGAAACAAGCTGTTTGTGACAGGAATATAATTACAGCAAATGGTTCTGGTGCATTAGAATTTGCTAGAGAAATCTTACTATTATTAAATGTGAAAACCCAGAGTGATATATCCAAATGGTATCTTGAAAATAAAGCAGGTATGTATCCCTATAAGGAATAATTTCAACACAAATGAATATACAAAAATTTTAATTTGACTAGTTTCATTTCGATAAGGTGGTGGCTTTATCAGGAAAAGATATGGTTTTAGACGCATTAGAACGAGTGAAAATCAAAAATCCTAATTTGCTGTATGAAGAAATAGTTTTCGATACAATGCTAGACGCAAAAAGTATAGAAATTCTTCATATAGGGGTTTATGATGATGAACCTATGTCTTTTCAAAAGATGGTCTTACTTGCTAAAGAAAACAGTTTAAATCGTTCAAAAGGTGTTAAGTAGTATCTAAAGACACATAAATAAGCGTTGTAAGGGGGGATTGTCGTATGAAATGCTTTAAGTACAATTCCTTGCAATCAAATTCCACCTAATAGCACACTATTAAAATTGAATGCGTTTTAGCTTTAAAGGCTCGTACAAACTATATGTTTTGTGCGGGCTTTTTTATTGCCCTCTTTCCTGTATTCCTAAAGGTTATAAGCGGTATTCCGTTTATATATTTCAGTATATGCGGAAAGGGGATGAGATTATGGAAACATCTTTTTTAGAGCATATCGTCAGAATACAGTTTAATGCTTTGATGATGACTGTTATTAAATGCACAGTGAAAAGCAAGAAAAGACAGTTTGCAAGGCGATCTAAGCGTGAAGTTTTATTTTGTAAATTATCAGAAGCGAAACAAATTGAATGTGGAACGACGGATAACTATTCTTGTTATTATATTTCTTTTGAAGTCTTGAATTATACAATCCAAGTATCAAATGAGAAACTTGCTGTTGCTTTACATGCGTTATCAGAGAAACAAAGTAGTGTTATCTTATTACACTATTTTCAAGGCATGAATGACCAAGAAATTTCCGAATTGTATCATGTATCACGTTCTGCTATTTATCGCAGAAGAAGTAACGGATTAAAAAAACTGAAATTATTATTGAAAGAAAGGAATTGAACAAATGAGAAAAGATTATGGCTATCCCTCACTAGAGGTAATACGCGAAGCGTCTGCTGGAAATGAAACCGCGATAAAGGACATCTTGAAATTCTATGACGCTTATATTTGTAAATTATGCTTACGTCCGTTTTACTACTTTGAAAGTGGTAAAATTACTATGCAGGTTGATGAAGAATTAAAAGGTCAAATTCATACAGAAATGATGAAAGCAATCTTGAAATTTGAAATCAGAGTGAAATAATCGTATTACATGAATGAAAAACGGGAGATACACAGATGTTTTGTGCTATCTCGCATGTTGATTTTAGTGTCATATCAAGGCTCATTCAATCGTGGTAAATTCGTGGTAAAATGATTGTTTTTCTATACCTCAAAAAGATAGAATGTATAGTATTTATGCGGATAATCGAAAATTAGATATAAAATTTAGATAAAATCTTGTTTTTGTTTATCAAACTTTGAGGGTGTGTACTTAAAAGGAAACTAAATATTTTAATACAACTCTTGTTTTTGTTTATCATGTTGGTATCTGGCATGTCATTTCTTCTAACTATCAATTTCAATACAACTCTTGTTTTTGTTTATCAATTAACTTACGAAGACTTATCTAATTTCACTCAATTTCAATACAACTCTTGTTTTTGTTTATCCGGCGTTTCACACGCCTATAAAATATACATAGTTGATTTCAATACAACTCTTGTTTTTGTTTATCCTTACAGCGGAGGGAAAGACAGTGATGTCATGCTATTTCAATACAACTCTTGTTTTTGTTTATCGATGCAGGCCAGCCATTTTTCATCAGAAGTTATAGAATTTCAATACAACTCTTGTTTTTGTTTATCGGGCCGTATCCGCTTGTAGACATTGCGGCTTATCCATTTCAATACAACTCTTGTTTTTGTTTATCCCTTGTTGTTACCGCACTTGAAATGGAAAGAAATGATTTCAATACAACTCTTGTTTTTGTTTATCCAGAAAAGGGATCTTTTACAGGTTATAAAAAAGCCATTTCAATACAACTCTTGTTTTTGTTTATCTTATGCCGGAAGATGTTTATGAGCAAGTGAAAAAATTTCAATACAACTCTTGTTTTTGTTTATCGAAAACAAGAATTTCAAGCTCGGATGCATGCGTACAAATTTCAATACAACTCTTGTTTTTGTTTATCGGTAATAGCACTTATGGAGGCAGGAATTTTAAAGAAATTTCAATACAACTCTTGTTTTTGTTTATCAAACTCTAACGGTATGGAAGAATGGATGGAATACGAATTTCAATACAACTCTTGTTTTTGTTTATCATGAAACACCGTTGGACTTTATCAATGCAAATCTCATATTTCAATACAACTCTTGTTTTTGTTTATCCTTGCGGAGTTCGATCAATGTTGAAAAGCGTAGCTAAATTTCAATACAACTCTTGTTTTTGTTTATCCTTCCTGCCTTTGCCCTGTATCATTTACAGATGCCTATTTCAATACAACTCTTGTTTTTGTTTATCTTGGGTGATTTCAAAGTAAGAAGGAGGAAACATAAATTTCAATACAACTCTTGTTTTTGTTTATCGGAATCTTGTTCTGCGCCCATTTGTTCACTTTGTTCATTTCAATACAACTCTTGTTTTTGTTTATCTAGAAATTCCTTTCTTTGTAACCCCCGCAAGTGTCATTTCAATACAACTCTTGTTTTTGTTTATCAGGAGCAATCAAAGTGGTAAATGGGGTATACCACTTATTTCAATACAACTCTTGTTTTTGTTTATCATTTTTTCATCCAAAAGGTCATCCACATTCTGAGATTTCAATACAACTCTTGTTTTTGTTTATCTGTCGGTTGGGTACTGGATAAGTTGACAGGTTTAGTATTTCAATACAACTCTTGTTTTTGTTTATCAATCGCTGAAACCAGATCCTGGACCCGGAACCCTTATTTCAATACAACTCTTGTTTTTGTTTATCGGCCATAATAGTAAAAGGTCGTATCTATATCCAGAAATTTCAATACAACTCTTGTTTTTGTTTATCCACTCCGCATGGCCTGTAGGAATTCCATTTGGCCCTATTTCAATACAACTCTTGTTTTTGTTTATCTTTCCAGATCCACTGAAATGCACCTGTAACAATCTTATTTCAATACAACTCTTGTTTTTGTTTATCCAACGTTTTTCCGTCATTCTTTGTTTTCATTATAATCGTCTTTCCGCATAAAATCAACGTTTTCTCAATTATTTCCCAACCGTCATCAGTTTTTTTCTTATTTTGTCCAAAATACCTTCCCGCCCTTATTCTATGCGGCTTTCCGGCATTAATCTGCTTTTAGAGGTTGGGAAAAATCCTCCTCTTTGAGAAGCTTAACGCTTTGCGTGCCAGATGCGATTTGATGTAGTCAAATGGTTTCTTTACGCATCTGTGTACAACCCACGAAGCGTTTTTTATTACTTAGGAAAGACTTTCACCCATTAGCGTGACAAAGTCTTTCCTAAGTAATAAAAAAAGGAGCCATGCATCTCTGCACGGCCCCAATCTTTATCTATGATTTCTGCCAGATATTCACGCTGGCGTCGCTCGGCATTCTCAGATCCCCTCTCGGAGACACCGCAACACTTCCCACCTTCGGCCCGTCCGGCAGGCAGGAGCGCTTAAACTGCTGGCTGAAGAACCGCCAGTAGAACTTATCCAGCCACTTTTGTATGGTTTCATCATCATAGTCACCTGCAAATGTAAGCTTTGCCATACGGTAAAGCTTTGCCTTCGGGAATCCGAATCTCAGCATATAATATAGGAAGAAATCATGCAGCTCATAAGGCCCCACCAAGTCCTCTGTCTTCTGTGAGATCACACCGTCCACCGGAGGAAGCAGCTCCGGACTCACCGGGGTATCCAGCACATCCATCAGCACGTCAGATAACTCTTTATTTTCAACCGTCTCTGCATAATACAGTACCAGGTACCGCACCAGAGTCTTCGGCACAGAACAGTTCACCGCATACATGGACATATGGTCCCCATTATAGGTAGCCCAGCCAAGAGCAAGCTCCGACATATCACCTGTCCCGATGACCATGCCGTTGTACTTGTTTGCAATATCCATAAGGATCTGAGTCCTCTCTCTGGCCTGGGAGTTTTCATAAGTCACATCATGGACATCTTCCTCATGTTCAATATCTTTAAAATGCTGTCTGACGGCTTTTTCAATATTGACTTCTTTTAAAGTAGCTCCCAATTCATGGATCAGGGATACCGCGTTCTGATACGTCCGATCCGTCGTTCCAAAACATGGCATCGTTACACAGATAATATTTTCCCTTGGAATGTCCAGCATATCAAAAGCACGCACGGTCACTAAAACCGCAAGGGTAGAATCCAGTCCTCCGGAAATTCCCACCACCGCATGTGTGCAGTTCGTATGTTCCAGACGTTTTTTCAGCCCCATAGACTGAATGGATAAGATCTCATCACACCGTTTCTCCCGCTCTTCCCTGCTGGACGGCACAAACGGATTCTTTGGAAACTTTCTTGTAAGCTGGTTAACTTTTATCGGAAGAATAAACGGTACACTCCGGTATTCCTCAGATTCTTCCTCGAAAAAGGTGGTCATTTTTCTTCTCTCTGCCGCAAGACGCTTCACATCCATATCCGCATAGATCA
Source organism: Anaerostipes faecis (assembly GCF_910574135.1). Classification (NCBI taxonomy): domain Bacteria; kingdom Bacillati; phylum Bacillota; class Clostridia; order Lachnospirales; family Lachnospiraceae; genus Anaerostipes; species Anaerostipes faecis. The sequence goes on from NZ_CAJSYK010000025.1 coordinate 5,415, forward strand.
CATCATTTACAAATCGCTTTGCCTCCGCCAGCACAGTTCCGTTCTCACAGATCAGATGGTGTCCGCTGTAAACCACATCTGTTGTGGATTCTCCCTCTCCTGCATTGGCATACACGTAACCTGAGAGCAGTCTTGCAGACTGATTTGACACAAGAGCGCTCCTGTAAACCTCCTTCGTGGTGATCTCCACACTGGCAGATGGATTACAGATGACGGTTGCTCCGGCCAGAGCGTGATAAGTGCTTGGCGGAAGTGGAACCCAGAGGTCCTCACAGATTTCCATGGCAATGGTCAGTTCGGGGATATTTGTGCATTCCAGCAGGATGTTCGCTCCAAACGGAACATACTCACCATCCAGCAAAATGTCTTTTACTTCTCTTTTTCCTTTTGCAAAATGTCTGGCTTCATAAAACTCTCCGTAATTCGGAAGGTGAATCTTCGGCACCACACCTAAAATACGCCCGTCAAATAAAAACACACCACAGTTATAAAGCTTATGTTCCACAACTAAAGGACAGCCTACGATGACGACCATGTCCATCCCTTTTGTTTCCCTCTTAATCTCCATGAGTCCCCTAAGGGATTCATCCAGCAGAGGGTCCTGCAAAAACAGGTCCCCGCATGTATAGCCGGAAACGGCCAGTTCGGAAAGAACCAGAAGGCTGGCCTCCTCATCTCTTGCCTGTCTGATAATTTTTATGATCTCTTTTGTGTTATATTCCGGATCTGCGACTTTCACCTTCGGTGTCGCCGCAGCTACTTTAATAAAACCATCTTTCATATCTACTCTTCTTCCATATTGCTTAATTTGGCTGCCTGGTCCGCAGCGGTTAAACTGTCGATCAGCTCATCCAGATCCCCGTTCATGACAGAATCCAATTTGTGGAGAGTCAGCTTGATCCTGTGATCTGTCACACGGCCCTGAGGATAATTGTAAGTTCTGATCTTCTCGGAACGGTCTCCGGTTCCCACCTGGCTCTTTCTCTTTTCAGCCTCTGCATCGTGGGCCTTCTGCTGCTCCAGCTCATACAGCCGGGAGCGCAGCACCTTCAATGCCTTGTCTTTATTCTTAAGCTGTGACTTCTCATCCTGACAGGATACAACGATTCCAGTCGGCAGATGAGTCAGCCGCACCGCTGAGTCTGTCGTATTGACACACTGTCCTCCGTTTCCGGATGCACGGAATACATCAAACTTACAGTCATTTAAATCTACTTCCACTTCCACATCTTCCACTTCCGGCATAATGGCCACAGTGATCGTAGATGTATGAATCCTTCCGCCGGACTCAGTGGCCGGGATTCTCTGCACACGGTGCACTCCGCTTTCATATTTAAACCTGGAATAGGCACCCTGGCCCGAGATCATAAATACAAGCTCTTTAAAGCCTCCGATCCCGCTTTCATTAAAACTCAGTGTTTCCACCTTCCAGCGGCGTCCTTCCGCATAACTCCTGTACATGCGGGCCACGTCTGCCGCAAACAGGGCAGCTTCATCCCCGCCGGCTCCGGCCCGGATTTCCACAATGATGTTCTTGTCGTCATTTGGGTCTTTTGGAATCAGAAGAATCTTTAATTCCTCTTCCAGCCGCTCTACATTCGCTTTGGACTCTGCAAGTTCCTCTTTCGCAAGTTCCTTCATCTCCTCATCGGATTCCTCTTCCAAAAGTTCCAGGCTTTCCTCTATGTTCTGTTTCTCCTGCACATATTCCTTATATTTCTCCACGATGGGAGCCAGATCACTCTGCTCCTTCATCAGATCCCTGAAACGTTTCTGGTCCGTTGCCACATCCGGGTCATTGAGCTGCTGGAGTACGGTATCCAGTCTCTCTACTAAACTTTCTAACTTATCAAACATCTTCTTCTCCTTTATGCCAGCGTTCCGATGACCATCCGGTCAAGGCCCGCCAAGTCTTTCTTTATCTCCACAGAGGAAAACCCTGCTTCCTCCATCATCGTTTTTACCGCCGCTCCCTGGTCATAACCGATCTCAAATACGAGGGTGCCTCCGCCGTTCAAATGCTTTGGGGCCGTCCCTACAAGCTGTCGGTAAAAATACAGCCCGTCCTCTTTTCCGTCAAGAGCCAGCATAGGCTCGTGGTCTTTTACCTCCGGCATCAGTTCCATACAGTCTTTTGTAGGAATATACGGAGGATTGGAGATGATCAGGTCAAAAGAACCGTCTACCCCGGAAAAAAGGTCACTCTTTTTAAATTTTACCATAGGAGCCAGTCTTCTTCCATTCTCTTTTGCAATTTCCAAGGCCTTTTCATCAATATCTGTACCGATGCATACGTCCGGCTTCAGCATCAGACAGAGGCTGATGGCAATACATCCGGAGCCTGTACAGACATCCAGGATGCTTTCATGGGGATAGTTCCCTTCCACAACCGCCTCGATGACACTTTCCGTATCCTGTCTCGGTATGAGCACATCCGGAGTCACCCGGAATGTATATCCCATAAAATCCTGAGTCCCGGTCAGGTATTGGAGAGGGACCCTCTCCCTGATCCGGCGGTCCAGCAAAGCTTTGTACTGCTCTAATTCTTCCCCTTCTTCCACCGGTGTAGTCATCGAAAATAAGTATTCTTCCCGGCTTAAAGAAAAACTATGGGAAAACAGATACCATGCTTCCCCATCCGGGTTATCGATCCCCGCTTCCCGCAGCTTTTCCGCTCCATATGTGACCCAAATCTTCCTATTCACGTTTTTTCCTTTCTTTCTCCAGATATGTCTTCCAGTCAAAGACACCTTCCACTGACCGGATTGCCACTTCGATCATGCTCTCATCCGGCTCTTTCGTCGTCAGCAGCTGAAGACACAGCCCCGGCTTGCTGAGCGCCGTGATCACCGGATTGTCTGAATTTCCGGCGAACCGGATAAACTCATAGGATACCCCTGCGATCACCGGGCCCAGCAGAAGTCTCAATACAACTTTCAGCCACACCGTGTCGACACGGATAAAAAAGAAAAATATAATGCTTATGATCATGACAAAAAACAGAAAACTGGTGCCGCACCGCTTGTGCAGTCTGGAATATTTCATTACATTTTCAGGTGTGAGCTCCTCCCCTGCCTCCAGGCAGTTGATCGTTTTGTGCTCGGCCCCGTGATACATGAAGACCCGTTTGATATCATTCATTCTGGATATGAGAATGATATATCCTAAAAAAATTCCCACCCGGATCAGGCCCTCCAGCAGCAGAACAGCCGGACGGCTCATGCCGAATCCTTCAAAAATGTTGGAGAGGAAATAAGGCAGCACCATGAACAGCCCGATAGCAATGGCAAATGACAGTACCACGATGCCTCCCATGAGGACCCCTTCCCACTTCTCTGAGAAATGGCGGTTCAGCCACTGTTCCAGCCGGGACGGCTCTTCTTCCCCGTCCTCTATGAAGTCAGCCGAATAAGTGATCGTCTTCATACCGACCACCATAGATTCCGCGAAATTTACGACTCCCCGCAGGACCGGGAGCTTCAGGACCGAATATTTATCGGATATGCTCATATACCGTTCGGTCTTCGTCTCGATCTCCCCGTCCGGTTTTCTCACAGAAACTGCATAGCGGTCTCCGTTCTTCATCATGACGCCTTCCATGACTGCCTGCCCGCCAATCCTTACTTTCATAGTCAGTCCTTTCTGATAAATCCTAATACAACAAAATAGGCTGAGATTTCGCAACCTCAACCTATCATTTCATGTTTTCTACTTAGTACCATACTTACGATTGAACTTGTCAATACGTCCGCGAGCTTGAGTAGCTTTCTGTTGTCCAGTGTAAAAAGAATGACACTTAGAACAGATTTCAACGTGGATATCTTCCTTTGTAGATCCTGTTACAAATTCGTTACCGCAGTTGCAGACTACTTTTGCCTGATGGTATTCTGGATGGATTCCTTCGCGCATGTTTCTTCACCTCTTTGATCTTAGTTTATCTTAAACATTCCTTTTGTTTATTCTTAAACAGCTTTCTCATTATATCACAGCATCTTCCACAATGCAAATACTTTTTCTCTTATTTTCTCAGCAGGGATTTCTTCGCAAATTCAATAAATTCCTTATTATTTCTAGAACGTTTAAACATATTCAGTGTCTGTTCGAAAAACTCATCTGAACGGCTTCCGGACAATTCTTTGTGCAGTGCGGTGACCACGGACTGTTCATCTTTGGAAAGCAGGAGATCATCCCTTCTTGTACCGGATTTGGCGATGTCCACCGCCGGGAAGATCCTGCGCTCAGAGAGATGGCGGCTTAGCACTAGCTCCATGTTTCCGGTTCCCTTGAATTCTTCAAAGATGACATCATCCATCTTGCTTCCGGTCTCCACCAGTGCAGTGGCAAGAATCGTAAGGCTTCCGCCCTCCCGCATATTTCTGGCCGCTCCGAAAAATCTTTTTGGCATGTGGAGTGCCGCCGGGTCAAGCCCTCCTGTGAGAGTCCTTCCGCTCGGGGGCACGGTGAGGTTGTACGCTCTGGCAAGCCTTGTGATACTGTCCAAAAGGATGACCACGTCCTCTTTATGTTCTACGAGGCGTTTTGCTCTCTCAAGAACCATTTCCGACACCCTCTTATGATGGTCGGGGAGCTCATCAAAAGTAGAATAGATGACCTCCACGTTCTGTCCCTCCACAGATTCCTTAAAATCTGTCACTTCCTCAGGTCTCTCATCGATGAGCAGCACGATCAGCTTAATATTTTTATAATTTTGGCTGATGCTCTGGGCCATCTGTTTTAACAGCGTGGTCTTTCCCGTTTTGGGAGGTGATACAATCATACCCCTCTGCCCTTTTCCCACAGGTGAGAGAAGATCCACCATGCGCATCGGGATCGTCGCCCGCTCGGTCTCCAGTCTGAGCCTCTGGTTCGGAAAGATCGGCGTGAGGTCTTCAAAATGCTTCCTCCTTGCTGCCGCCTCGGGGTGATATCCGTTTACGGACTCTACAAACAGCAGGGCTCCGAATTTTTCATTCTGGCTTTTTACGCGGATGGCGCCGTTTAAGATGTCTCCGGACTTTAAGTTAAACCTCCGGATCTGGGTCGGTGAAACATAAATATCATTCTCTCCGGGGAGATAATTCTCACAGCGGATAAATCCATAACCGTCCGGCAGAACTTCCAGTATCCCATTGGCTTTTTTTCCGCTGTCCAGGCTTTTTATGTCTCTGGGAACACGGTCAGTCCTGGCGTCTTTTGTCTGCTCTGCTTTTTTCTCCGGTTCCGGATCACTCTGTTTATGTTCATTGTCATAATCATTTAAATATTCAATCAGCTCCTGCTTTTTCAGACTGCTGATGCCTTTCAGATTCTTTTTCTTTGCCGCCTTTCTAAGTTCGAGCAAAGACATAGATTCATATACCATAGAATGTTCTCCTTTGTTTAAATACATAAGATTTTTCTTGTTTTGATTCGATATGCAATATTCAGTGCGGGTAAATGGATGATGTATCCGATGACCTGTAATCTGATCGATCTTTACAGAATTGTAATCGTAAGAGGGAAATTTCCCTCTTAGATTATACTACCACAATTTTCAACTATGTCCAAGAATTTGTTTTCTCATACGGAGTAAAATTTTCTTCTCCATCCTTGAAACCTGTACCTGGGAAATCGAAAGTTTTTTCGCGATTTCCTGCTGTGTCTTCCCATGGAAGTATCGCATGGTGATCAATTCTCTCTCCTCTCCGCACAGCGTATCCATGAGTTCTTCCAGCATCACATGGTTGATGACAGTATCCGACTCATTTTCCTCTCCCGGCAGTTTGTCCACCAAAAGCACCTGGCTGTCGTCGCTTTGATAGCTTGGCTGATAAATAGATTCCACATCTTTGTTTGCCTCCAGTGCGACGACGATCTCGTCTCTGGCGATCTTTGTCTCTCTGGAGAGTTCATCTATAGTTGCTTCCCTGTTGTACTTCATGGCAAAGGCCTCTCCTGCCTGCCGGACCTGGTAGGCGATCTCCTTTAAGGAACGGCTGACCTTGATCATCCCGTCATCCCTTAAAAACCGTTTGATCTCCCCGGTGATCATCGGCACCGCATAAGTAGAAAATTTCACATCATAGGAGAGGTCAAACTTGTCCACTGCCTTTAAAAGTCCGATGCTCCCGATCTGGAACAGATCTTCGGGCTCGTGTCCCCGACCTGTAAAACGCTTTACTACACTCCAGATCAGTCCCATGTTGTCAAGCACTATCTTCTCTCTCGCACCCTGATCTCCTTCTTTCGTAAGCTTTAACAATTCTCTTGTCTCGTCCATATAAAAGGCCTATTTCCCGGTCACTTTCTTTTCCATGATGACTCTGGTCCCTTTTCCTGACTCGGAGCTGACTTCGATCTTGTCCATGAATGCTTCCATAAAGGAAAATCCCATCCCCGTCCGCTCCTCATCAGGCTTTGTAGTATACATAGGTTCCATTGCCTGTTTCACATCCGGAATGCCGACACCGAAATCCTCAATGATGATTTTCAAAACACTGCCTTCATTTGAAATATCCATGCAGATCTTTCCCTGGTCGTCCTCATAGCCGTGGACGATGCAGTTCGTGACCGCCTCGGAAACCGCCGTTTTCACATCTGCCATCTCTTCCATCGTCGGGTCGAACTTCATCATATAGGTTGCCGCCAGCACTCTTGCGATCCCTTCATTTTCTGATTCGCTGTTGAATTCTAAATGTATCATTTCTTATCCTCCCTATCGCTATCGCTCATTGATGATCTTGTGCAGACCCGCCATGTGTACGATCCGTTTTACCACATCGTTGACATTTACCACGCTCACCGTGCCTCCGAGAGGCTTCAGCTGCTTGTACCGCCCAAGGATCATTCCCACCCCGGAGCTGTCCATAAAACCGGTATTCTTAAAATCAAATTCAATATCCCTGATCGGATATGACTTCAGGATCACATCACATTTATGCCTGACACGCTCTGCCAAATGATGATCCAGTTCTCCGTCAAGCCTTACGTACAGTGTCCTGTTTTCAACCTGATATTCTGTTGCCATAGATGATTCACTCCTTTAATGATAAAAAAATGAAAGAGAAATACACCGGAAGGTTTTGATATCTTCCGGATATATTTCTCTTTCGTGTCTTATCGGTTTCTTTGTCAGCCCAAATGCTGTTTTAAAGATTTTTAGCTTTTTTGTTCTGTAATTGATTCAGATAATTCTGTGAGTTCCTTGCACTGTTGGTGCCCGGGAACTTCTGGATGACATCCTCGTATGCCTTGATTGCTTTGTCTTTGTCACCATTTTTCTCATAAGATCTGGCAAGGTAGAAATAAGATCCCACGTTTGTGTCTTTGACTTTGATGGCTTTTTTCAGGGTGCTGATGGCATCTTTGTAGTTGCCCTGATTATACGCACTGATTCCCTTATTGTAAAGGCCTGTGGCCGCATATGGGTAAACCTTCTGTTCCAGATCGTCATAAATCTCTTTCATCTTCTTTGAGCCCAGCTTATCCCTGTCTATGTTCAGCAGGGCATCGGCAGACTCCGTATACTGACGGTCGCCGTAATACTGCATAGCTGTCAGCAGAGAATCATAGATTCCCTCTGTCTTGCTGTCTCCCACAAATTCTTTTAATTCTTTCTTCGCCTTTGCCTCAGCAGCCTTTGCCTCTTTGATGTCTTTTTCGTTGCTCTTTAACTGAGTCTCTTTGGCGAGAAGCTGTTCCTTATAATTTTCAATTTTAGATGAATACTTGTAGCTGGACGCCTTCCTAATACTCGGATATAAGAGCACCAGAGAAACAAGCACGCCGATCACAATGCCTCCTACCATATATACCATGCGGTGGCGGTTGGACGGCAGCTCCTCGTATTTGCCTACAACGCTGCTAATGCCCTTCTTTTTCGGTCCTTCTGTCTTCTCGGAATCACTGTCTTCTGCTTTCATGTCCGCAGGTTTTAAAAGAGATTCCGTCTCCTGCAGATATTCTAATGCCCTTGGGTTTTTGCAGTCAACATCCAGCACATTTTTTAAAGCCTTCTGGGCGTCTTTAAAATTCTCATCTTTGATGGAAAGCAGGGCGATCAGAAGCTGTGCATTGATAAAATTCGGCATCATGGAAACAACATTTTTCAGCTGGATCATTGCCAGGTCTTCATTCCCCTGTTTTGCATATACAAGAGCCTGATTATACTTTTTAATGACCTGATTGACCGTGTCAAGCTGGACAGGATTCTCCTGCACATCTTTCAGATAATCAATGGCCGCGTTTTCTTCTTTTTTCAGATTGCTGCTGATAACCCACTGGCTCAGGGCAGGGACGATGTCACCCATCTGATAATAGACTAAGCCCAAAAGATTCCTGGCATTCATGTCATTCTTGTCATAAAACAACGCAGCTTTCAGGTTCTTTACAGCCCCGGTCAGATCGTTGGCATTGGCTTTCTCCAGCCCAAGATTGTAGTAGTATTTGGAACTGTTTTTAATCTTTTCCTTACTCTTCATATCTGCCACCTTACTATTTCTCTTCTTCTATGTCTTTTTTGATTTCATTGATCAGATCTTCTACATCTTTTAAATCATCGCTGTAAATGGCATCCTCTGCCTGGTCCACATCTAAGCAAGGTTCAAATTTTTTTAACTCTTCTCTGTAATTAATCATTTTCTTCCTCCATTCAAGATAAACGTTTTAACCTTACCAGCTAAATAAAAAGAGCCGATACAAAAGCAGAGAACCCCCTCCTCTGACTTTTGTATTATTGTCTTATATGCCTTTAAGAAATCATCCTCCGGTATCTCCCGGTTCACAACCGGAACCTTTATGATCCCTTCCAAGTTTTCAACTCCCGTGAGAAGCTTCAGGATGCCCTCTTCTTCCTTCTTATGGGAAGGGGCAAAAACAATCAGTTTTCTCTGCGGAAAATACTTCTCTAGTGTATGGCAGAATGCCTCCGCCGCCTGAAGATTATGTCCTCCGTCTATAAAAATATTGGGGCTCACTTCCTCCATCCGTCCTGCCAGAAAAGCCGAGGAAAGACCGTTAAATACCGTCTTTCTTTTCAGGTCAGGAAACAGCAGGCGGACTGCAGCCGCTGCAAGAGCGGCATTCTCATACTGAAAATCGCCCAACAGGCCTAATTTCAAGCATTTACTCTTTTTATCATACGCACTCTTTCTCAAAAAATCAATATAATCACTGCTTTTTTCAGAAAAAATAAGATTATCTTTTGAAATTGTTAGGAATTCCGAATCTTTATGTGCCGCCTCTTCCTGAAATACCCTGAGAACCTCAGGCTTCTGCCTGAGACAGATCACAGGAACCCTCGGTTTTATGATCCCTGCTTTTTCCGCGGCGATCAGTTCCAGAGTGTTTCCTAAAAATTCCTGATGATCAAGACTCACCGCAGTGATAACAGAAAGCCTCGGCACGATCACATTAGTCGCATCATGTCTTCCGCCCATTCCGGTCTCGATGATACAGACCTCCGCATTTTCTTCCTGAAAAAATACAAGTGACATAAAGAACAGAAATTCAAAGAAGGAAGGATGTTCTGCCCCCTCCTTTACTGCCAGAAAGACAGCACTCTTTACTTTTGCAAAGACTTCTGCAAATCTTTTTTCGGAGATCTCTCTGCCGCCGATCTGTATCCGTTCTTCCATGCGGATCAAATGCGGGGACGAAAACCGTCCGGTCCTTTTTCCTGCACCCGTAAGGATCGAGTCCAGAAATGCACAGACCGAGCCCTTTCCGTTGGTACCTGCTACATGGATCATGAACAGAGCTTTTTCCGGATTTCCCAAAACATCCAGAATCCATTGTACATTGGATAAGGATGTTTTTTTAGCGAAACCCGTCACATGATTCAAATAATTTCTTGCTTCTTCAAAATCCGTCATGTTATTTTACAAGCTGGCCCAGACGTTCTTCCACTTTCTCGAGCATCTGCCGGTATTTTGACAGCTTTTCTTTCTCTTCTTCTACTTTTTGTTCCGGTGCTTTGCTTAAGAAACGTTCGTTATTGAGCATGCCTTCACACCGCTTGATCTCTCCGTCCAGTTTCTTTTGTTCTTTTTTCAGTCTCTCAATTTCTTTTTCAATATCGACAAGCTCTGCAAACGGCATATAGATTACGGCATCCGGAACGACTGTGGATACGGCATCCCCGGCAATTCCTTCTTTATCCGCCTGTACGCAGACTTCACTTGCATACCCGAGGGTTCCGAAGAAGACCCTGCCCTGTTCAAAGATATCCCTCACTTCTTTTTTCTCAGAGACAACAAATACTTTTGCTTTCTTTTTCGGGGATACGTTCATCTCGGCCCGTATATTACGGATTCCCCTCACCGCTTCTTTCATGAGTTCCACTGCGGCTTCTTCCTGAGCAAAGCTGTATTCCTTTCTGTATTCCGGCCAGGATGCCAGCATGATGGATTCTTCTCCTGTCAGATTACAGTAGATCTCCTCTGTGATAAACGGCATGAATGGATGAAGCAGCTTCAGTGATTCGGAGAGTACCTTTTTCAGTGTCCACAAAGCTGCGGCTTTCGTGTTGTCTTCATCGTTATAAAGACGCGGTTTCACCATCTCGATATACCAGTCACAAAATTCTTCCCATATAAAGTCATTAAGCTTCTGTACGGCAATTCCCAGCTCATATTTGTCCATATTATCCGTCACATCTTTGGCCAGAGTGTTGAACTTGGATAAGATCCAGCGGTCTGCGCTTGTCAGGTCGGGAAGTTCCACATGAGAGAAGTCCGCCTGTTCAAAGTTCATCATCATAAAACGGGATGCATTCCACACTTTGTTGGCAAAATTCCGGCTGGCTTCCACACGCTCCATGTAAAAACGCATATCATTGCCCGGTGCATTTCCGGTGACCAGAGTAAATCTCAGCGCGTCTGCCCCATACTGGCTGATGACCTCCAAAGGATCGATTCCGTTGCCCAGAGATTTGCTCATCTTTCTTCCTTTGTCGTCTCTCACGAGCCCGTGGATCAGCACCGTGTCAAACGGTGCTTTCCCTGTATGCTCATATCCCGAAAATACCATTCTGACAACCCAGAAAAAGATAATGTCATATCCGGTTACCAATACGTTGGTCGGGTAGAAATAATCCAGTTCCTCCGTCTGTTCCGGCCAGCCTAAAGTGGAGAACGGCCACAGCGCAGAGCTGAACCAGGTATCCAGAGTATCCTCATCCTGAGTAAAATGTGTACATCCGCATTTTGGGCATACTTCCGGTTTTTCTTTTGCCACCACAGTTTCACCGCACTCATCGCAGTAATATGCAGGAATCCTGTGCCCCCACCAGAGCTGCCTGGAGATACACCAGTCACGAATATTCTCAAGCCAGTGCAGATATGTCTTTGTATAACGTTCCGGCACAAATTTTATGTCCCCGTTTTTAACCGCCTCGATGGCAGGCTTCGCGAGCTCGTCCATCTTTACGAACCACTGCGGTTTTACCATCGGCTCGATGGTGGCTTTGCAGCGGTCATGCGTTCCGACGTTATGCTCGTGTTCTTTTATTTTTACCAGGTATCCCTGTTCTTCCAGATCTTTTACGATGGCTTTTCTCGCCTCATAGCGCTCCATGCCCTCATATCTGCCGCCGTTTTCATTGATCGTGGCGTCATCGTTCATCACATTGATCACTGGAAGGTCATGTCGTCTTCCCACTTCAAAATCATTTGGATCATGGGCCGGTGTGATCTTCACGGCACCGGTTCCAAACTCCTTATCTACATATTCGTCCGCCACGATCGGGATCTGTCTGTCACAGAGCGGAAGCTTTAACATTTTTCCAACCAGATGCGTATATCTTTCATCATCCGGATGGACAGCCACGGCCGTATCTCCGAGCATTGTCTCGGGACGGGTGGTAGCGATCTCTAAATAATCATCGGTTCCCACAACCGGATATTTAATATGCCAGAAGTGTCCTGCCTGGTCCACATGCTCTACCTCGGCGTCGGAGATCGAAGTCTGACAGACCGGACACCAGTTAATGATCCTGGAACCCTTGTAGATATAACCTTTTTCATATAACTTGATAAAGACCTCTTCCACTGCTTTGGAACAGCCCTCATCCATCGTAAAACGTTCTCTGTCCCAGTCACAGGCAGAACCAAGCTTCTTTAACTGGCTGACGATGGTTCCGCCGTATTCTTCCTTCCACTTCCAGGCTCTCTCAAGAAACTTCTCTCTTCCCAGATCTTCCTTTTCAATGCCTTCCTCTTTCAGCGCCTCGATGATCTTGACTTCCGTTGCGATGCTGGCATGGTCCGTTCCCGGCTGCCAAAGGGTATTGTAACCCTGCATTTTCTTAAAACGGATCAAGATATCCTGCATAGTCTCGTCCAGTGCATGTCCCATATGGAGCTTGCCCGTAATATTGGGAGGAGGAATCACGATCGTAAACGGTTTTTTGCTGTGATCCACTTCTGCATGAAAATATTTGTTGTCAAGCCACTTCTGGTATAACCGGTCTTCAATCTCAGACGGGTTATAAGTCTTTTCCAATTCTTTACTCATCTCATATCTCCTACTTTTTATATATTATTCTAAAAGATTGTTGCGGATCGCCCGCTCATGCTGCACCATTGCCTGCTCGCAGATGTTCTGACGGCCGGACAGCCATTCCATCCGTTTGATCCTTTTCGGTATATCATAAATTGCCTTTGGATAATAACACCAGGCCTGAGGTGCATGCATTCTGCACTGCTCCATGGCCAGGACAAATATCTTCCTCTGGGCGGAAAGTTCTTCACTGCAATTTAATTCCGCTGCAACTTTAGCACAAAACTCGAATAATTTCCACTGTTCTTCGGAAATATATCCAAACATCACCTGATATTTCTCCCTGCAAAACTCCAGGTCATTGACAATCGTATCATACTCCGATCTGAGCCGCCGTCCCGAAGTCTCTTTGTGGCTTCTCACCATACGATACATTTTCTTTTTCTCTACCGCCTTTTTCTTTCTTGTCCTGAGAATCAGAAGGATCACAGCCGCACCGAGCACCGCTGCCGCTGCCGGCCAGAGGGATACGCTCAGCCGGAGCTCAAAATAAAAAACTGCCGCCGTGCCGAGTCCCACGGCAGTCAGGGCCATGATCAGCGAAGAAAGGAAATAGGCCCTCCTGTTGATGAACTTCCCATGAAACTCACGCTCTTTTCTCTTCAGATCACGTTCTTCGTCTTCCTGGACTGAGATCTCCTTCTCGATCTGCTTTTTTTCACCCTCCAGGGATTGGATACGGGACAGACCCTGCCTTATTTCCCCTTCCCTCTCCCAGAGGGGCAGAAATTCCTCATCGGAGACTCGTCCGCCTGCGGAATCATAAAAAATCCTGGCAAAGATGCGGTTGTATTTTCTGGCCTCCTCACTGATCAGCTTTGCTTCTTCATCGGAAAGCTTCTCCATGATCTCGATATCTTCCTTCTGCTCCAGAATATAAGACACCTCATCTTCATACATTTCCACAAAACGCCGATTTAATTCCATCCGTTTTTTCTGATATTCAATTTCAGACAATCTCTCTTCTGTACTCATTTTTCCACCGTTCCAGCATCGACCAGGTAAGCCTTCTGGTCATCAGGTCATCGGGTTTCTTTCTGTGATAGTCAATCTTCTTAAGTGCTGTGGATTCCTCGCTTCCGGAAAACCGTTCCTCCATACCTGAGATGTTTTCATGGATCTCGCTCAGCTGTTCTTCTGTAAAGGAAAGTGCTCTGCCGTCCTCCAAAAACTTCTGGTAATCTCCATGCATATAAGAGACTATGAAATATGCTTCCTGGCATTTCTTATTCTCTTTCAGGCGGCAGCTCCTTTTGAAAAACTCCTTTGCCTCCTGAAAGCGGAACATCCGGGTCAGGCAGAGTCCTGTGTGATACAGGACCTCCTGCTGTTCCTTTGTCTTCAGCTGCATCAGCCCGGAAAGCGACTTTTGATATGCGTGATAGGCGCTCAGATATCTGGAATGTTTCAGATATAAGTCGCCGAGCATTTTGTGCTTTCGCACAGAGGAGTATAGATACGCCGTGCGCATCTTCTGGACCAGCATTCTCTGCTCGGGAACCGTAAAATAATTCCGGTAGCCGATGATGTGCTCCAGCTGCTTCTTTGTCTCTTCTTCTGCCGGCAGAACCAGACCGAGTTCTTCTTCGATCCACTCTCTCATTCCTTCCGGGATTCCTTCTGTCAGAAAATATAAATACTGTCCTGAAATAATATAACATAATTCTTCATAGGAAGAAATGGTCTGTCCAAAGGAATTCAGCGTGTAAGTTCGCCTGCTCTCCTCCGTCTCACATAATACCATTCTCATGGCTGTCCCCTCCTCTCCCATGAAATCACCTGCTGGAATACCTGGTGTGTAGAAGGATATAATTTTCCAAACCCCAGATCCGTGATCTTGATCCTGCACTTTGTCTCCCCGGTGCACTCAGCTTCAATCTTCAGCTTTGTAGCACGCCCCGGACGTTTTTTAAGGCCTTTTAAGGAAATCGGAAACCGCATTCTGTCACCCTTGCCGGGAAACAGGGGTTTGATCTCCACAGGAATAGATGCCGCTGTCTCAACCAGTACCGTCATATTTCCCCGGCTCTCAAACCATGGCTTTCCTCCCTTTATGACCGGCAGAAATTCTTCTTTGCCGTGGTTCCATACCATGGCGCCGATCTGGTACATCATAACCGTGTCGGTAAGGATCACGGCAGAGTCAAGATCCGCCGCATTTTTTCTTCCCAGCAGACAGACGGCCCCTGTCGCGTACACATGATCTCCCATAAACACACGCCGTCCCGCACACAGCTTTGCCGCAGCACTTTTCAGCCATCCGCCGTCAAATCCTCTGCCGTACAAATAAACTAAAGAAGTAACCTCCTGGGACATGGCCTGGACGGCGGCGTTCTCAAATGCCATGTCTTTCTGATGGGGCAGCCGGGTGTTTCTCATAAAAGCAGAATAGTCTTCTCTCTCTACGAGCAGCTGCCCATTCTGCTTTTTTACCAGATAATAAAACAATCTCTGACCGGAATAGTCAAACAGCCCCACAGCTCCCTGATCTAGCTGTTCCTTTCGTTCCCCCGCAAGTCCCAGAAAGGCCTCCTCCTTCGTAAGCAGCTTCAGCTGTTCCTCCGAAAATCCCAGCTCTTTCCTAAGCTCCGCGGCTTTTGCCGCCAAGTCCTCCTCCGGGTCCTCCAAAATGACGCCCATAAACAGATTGGACGTATCCGCATGCTTTTCCGATTCCTCACGCACATAATCCGTCCAGTCCCCGGAAAACTTTTTCGGTTCTTCTTCCACGATCTTTCCATCCGTTACGGAACACTGATATATCATTCTCTGTTCTATCTGTATGCCTATTTTCATCATAGATCCTCTGTCATCGGACGGATCAGATCCGTCATTGCCTTTTCATACGCGTAGATTTCCATCTCCATGGCTACGCTCTCCCTCTGTTTTTCCTTCAGCATGTGATTCAGCTGATAAAATCTTCCCTTTTGATTCCTGCCAGAATGGTCGAGAAAGACGATATCTTTTCTCCTGCGTCTCTCTTCTCCCGGTGCTGTCACATAATAATCTGCCGACTCATCGGCAAAGATCAGCACTTCGGCCACATAATACCCCGGCAGCAGTTCTCTCATAGGAATCTCTCTGGCCGGCTCCGACCTGTTTTCTGCATAATGAAATACCATGCCGCTTGCTTTCTCTCCCGTGTAAACTACATAAGTATAAGTATAGCACTCATACGGGAGAGATATCTGCTCCTTATATTCTAAAAGCACCGGCAGAATACAGCGTCGGTCTTCCTGCCATTCAATAAGCTTTTTGATCCTTTCTCTTACTTCTTCTGATAATTCTTTATCTTTGTAAAAATCCAGATAAGCCCACTGCCAGATCAGATTTAAATTTCCCTGATCGATCAGCCTTCCCAGGATCGGATAAAACTCATCCGATACGTGTATTCCTTCTTCATAAGACAGTTCTGCAAACTGGCCCGCCAATTTCTTGATCAGCTTTCTGTCTCTGAAATCCCTCTCAACATAAGATAAGAAGACAGGAAGGTCCTCCCACCCTGCGCCTTTCCCGGCGGCCATATCAAGAAGCTGCTCCGTAAACTGCTGATCATATATTTTGTGTCTGTCTCCCTGTTTCCAGATCTTTCGCATCTGATCCAGTTCTCCCCTGAAAAAACGTTCCAGATATGCAAGGATTTCGCTGTTGTATACTTGTCCCCTGAAAACCGCCAGGCACATATCGATCAAAGTCTGCACCCTCTTCCGGCTGCGGGATGTGAGTTCATGCAGGACAACCTCTTTTAACGGCTCCGGGTCCATGAAATCAAATCCAAAGATCTCCATGCCTTTCATCGCTTCTTTGTAGTGGCGGCCAGCAATGAAATACTCCAGCATCTGCTTGCAGTTTTCGTCTGAAAGAAATTTCCACTGGACCATAGACAGCGCCTGCTCTAATTGTTCCTGCTCTCCATGCTTCCAGTAATAGTCCAGAAGCTTTTCAAATAATCTGTGCCTGTATTCTTCCTTCAGACTCTGACACTCGAGGACAGCCCTCACATCCGTAATATCTCCGGGTTCATATTCTGCCTTCTGTGCAAAGACCAGGCTTCTGCGGATCAGATATGCTTCATTTCTCCTGCCAAGCCCCGAAAATACGGCTTCCTCCTGCTCCCTCGTCCACAGCTTTGAAAATTCATATTCCAGGGACAGATAGCGGTTGTCCTCCTGATCCATAAACACGACCAGAGGGTCGCTGTAGACCGTCACATAAACTTCTCCGTTCTCCAGAGAAACATTCTGAACTTCTTTTAACTCCTGATGATAGACGGCAGCCTTTTCCACCGCCGGATTCCTGCAGATCAATTTCTGTTTCGCCATAATACCTGCGATTCCGGCCCTGCCCTTCATCCCTTCCAAAAGACGGTCAAAGAAGGCCTGGTAAAGAATAAACAGATTGGTATTGATCCTGCCTTCTGCCAGCTGTTCTAAGAGAAATTCTTCAATCTGCGGCTCAAAAGATGGAAATACTGCCTCATATTTTCGCCGGTTCTTAACAAGATTGGCATACAGGTAAGCTCTCTCCCGGCTGCTTAAACTGTTGCTGTACGAAAAATACAGCAGTACATTCTTCTCAAGATACGGATACCGGTCCTTTGGAATCGTACGAAGGTAAGATTCCTGGAGTCCGATCATCTGAATCCCCGCCCGGACAGCTTTTTTAAAATATATATGAAAACACTCATCAATACAGTTTCCCCGGATCAGCATAGAACAGATCGCCTGGAGCCCTTCCCTGGACTCTTCTCTCTGAAAGGACAGTATTAAATCACAAAGCAGCTCCTCCGAGAAACCTTTTTCTTTCAGCACAAGACCGTAAATGTGTTTTTTCATGCTTTTCCCAAACAGGTCCCGGCAAATGCCGAAATGAATGATCTCTCTCTCAAAATCAGTGATCTTTTTTGCCCTGCTGTGATCCTGGTTCCAAATGCTGACAGCCTCAAACCATAAAAAACTGCTGCACTGGCCTGTTTCATAGACTTCTTTTATCTTCTGAAGCTGAAGTCCGAAATCATATGCCAGCTCTTCGTCCAGATAAATCAGCATCCACAGCAGATATCCCTTTTGATCGTCCGCTTCCTGAAAGAGCTCATGAATCCGGTCCTTTGCATACTCTGTCTGATCCGGTGTCTTTAAATAAAGCGCTTTCAAATATAAATAGTAGCCATAGTAAAAATGATCTGACTGAACCTCGCTCATATTCGGCTCAAGTCTTGCAAAGCCTCTCTCGATTGCTTCCTCTGCGCCGAGAACAATATGGCAGTGCAGGGTTAAGAGGGTCCTCAGTATCTCAAGAGATGCCTCACCCTCCATCTGTGCGGTCAGCTTCATTTCCTTTTCCGCGAACTCCGTGACATGACATCTGCCAAGGCAAAATTCCATATACGCATCGAAGATCTGATCGGACAGATTCCAAACCCCGTCGTTCCTCTCTTTCTCTGCATTGAACAGGATATCTGTCTGACAGCTGCTGTACGGGGCAGAAACTGTGAGGATTCCCCGGCTTTCTTCCCTTGCATCCGAAAACAGCACCGGAATGGTCAGTACCCCTTCCACAAAATCCTCTTCTGAAAATTCTGTCTTTTCCAGAGACAGAAACGTGGAATCCAGACGAATCTTCCCCTGGACATAGCCGCTGCCCTCTTTGTGAATCTTTACATACAGAGGCTCAACGGCATTCACCCGGCGGATCTCATACGCAACCTTTTCCGGTCTCAGCACCGCAGGTTCTTTTGCCCCGATACAGATCAAAAACTCTTCAAAGATCTGGCCCCGGTTTCGGCCTAGCAGGAGCTGATGATAAATTTCTTTTTCCCTGGAATTCTCCTCCAAATACTCATTTTTGAAGGCCTCAGAAAAAAAGAGGGTCTTTGCCCGCTGTTCATCTTCCTGTACAATTTGTACGAACTGCTTCATCTTTTCTGTCATGGGTTCCTCCGATTTTAAGACTGGTGGTCTCAGGGTATTTGGTCTATAATGGACTGTAATATAATTCTGTATTTCAGAGGTCATGGATACTTCACGTCCTTTGACCTCTGCTCCGTAATATTATAGCAAACTTCGACAAAATATAAAAGATAAAGAAAGGTGAAACTATGTCAAAAAAGAAGCAAGTCTTCCACGGAAGCGACTTAGAAAAAGCAGAAGAAATATATGGAATCAAAAAAGAAGACATCATTCCTTTCGGAGGCAATGTAAATCCTCTTGGGATCTCCCCACTGTTCCGGGAAAACCTGATCCGTCATGTGGATGCTGTCTGCACGTATCCCGACCGTGACTACAAATCCCTGCGCTCTACCCTGAGCCTGTACGCCCAGATCCCCATGGAACATATCATTGTCGGAAACGGAGTGACTGAGCTGATCAGCCTGACCATGCACCTGAAACGTCCGAAAAAAGCCCTGCTGCTGTCCCCGACTTACTCTGAATACATGCGGGAAATCTCGATGATCGGCGGAACCTGCCTGGAGTATAACCTTCAGGAATCCTCTGACTTTCGTCTGGATATTGAAGACTTGAAGCGTTCTCTCACCAGTGATGTAGATCTGTTCGCATTCTGCAATCCAAACAATCCCACATCCAGTGCATTAAACAAGGACGAAATCTCGGAAATCCTTTCCCACTGTAAAAAACACGGCATTTTTGTTTTGGCGGACGAGACTTATGTAGAGTTTGCACCGGACATGAATGCTGTCACTGCCGTACCCCTGACCCGTAAGTTTGACAATCTATTTGTCTTACGTGGAACTTCAAAATTCTTTGCCGCACCGGGTATCCGCCTCGGATACGGGATCAGCGGAAACATGGATTTTATCAGGGCAATGGAGGACAGAAAAAATCCATGGAGTATCAATACTCTTGCGGCACTTGCCGGCGAAGCAATGTTCATGGATACAGACTATATTAAAAAGACAAAGGCTTACATCGCAGAAGAACGCAGAAAATGTACAGACAGACTTTCAGGCACCCCCTTCTTTAAGATTTATCCATCCTATGCCAATTTCCTGCTTGTCCGCCTGATGGACGGCACCGCCTCCCATGAAATGTTTGAACGCTGCATCAAAAAGGGGCTGATGATCCGTGACTGCTCAAGCTTTGAAGGGCTTGACGGGGAATATATCAGATTCTGCTTCCGAAAAGCAGAGGAAAATAATGCACTGCTGGACACCCTTCTGCACAAATGAGTTTTTTAGCACTATTTCCGTCACGCTTTGAAATGCGTTCCTTCAATAGTGCTAAAAAACGATCGTTGAATGTCTTTATTGTTTGGCATAGAATATATATTTTAGAAACTGCAGTGTCACATAGATCAGCAGAGCTGCCGAGAGCACGGTCTGGAAATCTACGATCCATTTTAAATAGGTCACCGGATATCCCCACTGGCTCAGTGTGATAAAAGCTTCTTTTAATGCTGCCGCACTGATCACAAACGGAAATGTATAAGCGGCAAATGACGCTGTAAACGGCATGACGATATATTTTAATCCCACCGCAAGCACAAATACATATAGAACCACAGATAAAACCGTAAGCACGATCACCAGCCATGCCACGGGCTTTTCAAAACAGTTTAAGTACCCTGCCAGCAGAAGGCTTGCGGGTGCCGCAAAGATACAGATCAGAGGCTGATACTGTTCCGGTATTTCTTTTACTGCTGTATACCGCTTTATGATCGGTACAGCAATGATCACCGTAAACAGAAGGGCTGCCCAGAAAAACCAGCGGCCGATCTCTCTCATATCGACGTTGGGAGCCGTCATGCTGCTCATCGCCAGTCCGGCATAAAAGATAAAAAAACTTGCATATACATTTTTAATGTTGAACTTGTAATATATGAAGTGTCCGTTAAAATATACCAAAAGATACACATGCACCGCCAGCGCAAGAATCCACAAGATAGAAACGGCATCTCCCACATAAGGCTTGATATAGGCGGTCAGGACAAGCAGACCCATGGAAAATGCAGCCGAAATACTGCAGTTGACCGGATCTTCAAGTTCTTCTTTCACCATGTCGAGACAAGTCCCGATCTTGGCCAGCAAAAGGATCAGCAGGCAGACGGCTATGGCTCCGCAGATTGACTTTAAAGTTACAGAATAATTTTCTATCATGATTCCCATGGCGGCAAAACCGAGCATCGGCCCCGCTAAAGGCAAAGGTATTCTCTCTATCGTGTTTTTCATTTTTATAATCCACCTTTCTGCGAAAGGCACCAATACGTCATGAAACATGTTGGCTAACTTTCGCTTTTTTAATCTATCTTCCTTCTGATATTATCTTCTTATAAGACCTGGATCTATGCCTGTATTTGCATTATGGATTCCTATGGTCGTACAGAGTATAAGCAAGCTCGCTTTTCTTCCTTCACAAAAGGTTTGCAAGAGTTGTGTGACTGGCTTGCTAAACATGACTGCTGCGACATTTGAATTATCTGAAACAGTACCGCAAAGTTACATACACCAATCTTCTTACAAGCGACAGACTGGACGCCTGCCTTGCAGACATTGACAGACAGGCATAACCTACTATCCTGTAACTAATACAAGCAGCAAAACAGACAGCAAAAGTCTGTTTTGCCTTATAGCAATCAAGGCAGATAAGCCAAAAAACGCTTATCCGCCTATCCATAATTATAAACAAGAAATTTACCGTTTAAAAGAAATTATCATCTGGTATATGTTCCATAATGTCGCTAATATCACACTCCAAAATATTACAAAAGCGGTCAAGCGTGTTCGTGCTTACCGGCTGATTGTATCTTAAACGGTAAAGCTGAGCTTTGCTTACATTATACTTTTTAGTCAGTATGGATTTTGTGATTCCCCTTTTTTCTGCTGTTTCCCAAAGTTTGTCATACTTAATCATGTCAGCCCTTCTTTACTTTTTTTCTATTATCGCAGGAAAAAAAACAGGCTATAAGGTTCCATGTTCGGAACCTCAGCAAAAATAAATCAGCTTAAGGAGGGTGAACCATGGAAAAGAAGAAGAAAAATACTTATTTATAGTATAACAAAAACAGGGTATTTCAAAGGGACCATACTCCGTCCGTTGAAACACCCTGTGAGATTTATGTAAGGAATCAGAATTTACAATGACGCTCCGTTGGAAGAGATCACATCACGATACCAGTAAAAACTTTTCTTTTTATAACGTGTCAGGCTTCCGCTTCCATCCTCATTCCGGTCCACATATACAAAACCATACCGCTTTTTCATCTGTGCCGTGGAGGCGCTGACCACATCAATACAGCCCCATGCCGCATAACCCATGACATCTACACCATCATCCAAAGCTTTTTCCACTTCTTTTAAATGATTTCTCAGATATTCAATCCGGTAATCGTCCCTGACTGTATATCCACCCTGTCCGTCGTCTACCAGCTGATCATTTGCTCCCAGACCATTTTCTGCAATAAATAACGGCTTCTGGTAACGATCATAGAAATAATTCAATGTATAGCGCAGACCCTGGGGATCGATCTGCCAGCCCCATTCGCTTTCTGGTAAATATGGATTTTTAACGCCGCTGGTCAGATTTCCTGCACCTTTGGAATACAAGGAACAATCCGCAGCTGTGCATTTACTCATATAATAGCTGAAGGAAACATAGTCTACCGTATTTTTCAGCAGTTCTTCATCCCCGGATTCCATTTGAATACAAATTCCGTTTTTCTCCCAATACTTTTTGATATAGGACGGATAATATCCCCGGGTCTGCACGTCTGAGAAGAACATTACCTTACGGTCAGCCTCCATCATGGCAATCATATCATCCGGTTTTGGCGTCATAGGATAGCTCAACGCACCTAAAACCATACATCCCATTTTTGCATCAGGAATCATATCATGGAGCCGCTTAACAGCTAATGCACTGGCAACGAACTCATGGTGTGCCGCCTGGTATTTGTCCTGCTCCGTAAGCTGTTCCTTCGGTGTCCAAATTCCGGCTCCCATAAGTGGAAAATGCCATAATGCATTAATCTCATTAAAGGTCATCCAATATTTTACCTTATCCTGATACCGTTCAAACACTGTCCGGCAATAACGGTCAAAAAAGGTAATCATCTGGCGGCTCCTCCAGCCATCATATGTTTTTGCCAGATAAAGCGGCGTCTCATAATGAGAAAGCGTTACCATGGGTTCGATCCCATAAAGACGGCAGGTATCGAAAACACGGTCATAAAACTCCAATCCCTTTTCGTTCGGCTGTTCTTCATCACCTTTTGGGAAAATCCGGCTCCATGCAATTGACATACGGAACACTTTAAATCCCATCTCCGCCATCAGACGAATATCCTCTTCATAGCGATGATAAAAATCAATTCCTATTAATTTTAAATTTTCTGGAACAGGCTGTTCTGATACCGACCCTGCAACACCCTTTGGCATAACATCCTGAATGGAAAGTCCTTTTCCATCTTCCAGATATGCACCTTCACACTGATTTGCCGCCAAAGCGCCGCCCCACAAAAAATCTTTTTGAAAACTCATAATCTCTCTATTTCTTTTTATTGATTTTGCACAAAAAAGCCTTTGTTTTAGCCCTTTTGTCAAAAGTTAATAGTTCTGTATAAGTTACAATTCAAAGCCATATAGATGGAAATCTGCATTATTGTGCTTGATTTCAGGTAAAAAAGGGTGCAAAAGAATAAACGTCTTGCTCTTTTATGAAGGCCATTCTTCATTCCCATCTTTCCTACAGTAACAAACCTCTCATGTCTAACAGGATCACCAAACATTCCATCCGGGTCCTAAATTCCTTCGTTCTGTCTATCTATAGTTGGGTGCTGCCTATGCTCCTTGACAGGGTCATGCCCTACGGATAAAATCCAGCGCAGCTATTCTGGCTCTGCTTTGTATCATGTACTTACATTCCTGCTCACAGCACCAATCACTTGGCGGACGCTTTACTGTTTACAGTTACTTTGTAAACCATAGATGTCACTGCTAAATTTAAGAACTCTCTTGGTCAGTTCACGTCCCCGCCATTCAAAACCTCTGGCAAAGTGAGTCTCACTTCCAATATCTATTCCTACCACTAAAGTTGTAAGATGATATCTTAATTATACTGTGAGGTTCTTTTCTCGTCCATTGACAAGATTTATGAATTACGGGAATGCTCCTTATTTTAAAATCGTAATCAGATCTTCTCCGGCTTTTCCCATTTTTTTCGCTAATACGTCCAGATAGT
Organism: Anaerostipes faecis; assembly: GCF_910574135.1. NCBI lineage: Bacteria > Bacillati > Bacillota > Clostridia > Lachnospirales > Lachnospiraceae > Anaerostipes > Anaerostipes faecis. The sequence continues at coordinate 29,144 of NZ_CAJSYK010000025.1, forward strand.
CCGGCGTATTAGCCACAACAATCGGAGTCGTAACATCATAACCCGCTTCCTTGATCCCCTGAATATCAAAGGATATCAGCAGCTGTCCCCTGGCTGCTTTTTCACCCTGTTTTACATGTACCTCAAAATATTTTCCTTTTAACTCCACAGTATCCAGACCAACATGGATCAAAAGCTCCACTCCGTCCATTGTTTTTAACCCAATTGCATGACCTGTGTCAAAAATGGATTCTACCACACAATCTTCAGGAGCTGCCACTTCTCCCTTTTCCGGCACTACTGCCGCACCTTTGCCCACAATTCCGCTGGAAAACACTTCATCCTTCACCTCTTTAAGAGGAATGATATTTCCAGTTAATGGAGAATCTATCGAGATTTTGACCGCTTTATCTGATCTTTCCGGCTCAATACTTCTATCCGGGAGATCTTCCCGCTCCTCTTCCTCCTTCGGATCTTCAAATCCAATGATCAATGTTGCGGCTGCTGTTACAACGATAGAAATCACAATGGTAACCCCTGCATTGATCACATTATTAAAACCATCGCCTCCAATATATACCGGAAGTGCAAAAATGCCTGCCGTAGTAGAAGAAAATGTATGAATTCCTGTGATACCTGCGTACAGACCCGCCGCAAAGCCGCCGATCATAGATGCATATAATGGTTTCTTTAATCTGAGGTTTACACCATATAAAGCCGGTTCTGTAATACCCATCAAACCTGTAACACCGGAAGAAATACCAAGCTGTTTTAATTCTTTATTTTTACTTCGAAGACCTGCAACAAGCGCTGCTGTTCCCTGAGCAATATTGGATGCCAGCATGCCGGGGCCCAGAATTGTACCATATCCCAGTGTTGCATACTGAATTGTCTGAATCGGCGCAAAGCAGTAATGCATACCTGTCATAATGAAGAATGGACAGAAAGTACCCATCAAAACAGGAATCACCCAGCCTGCATACTCATTTAACCAGTTAAACCCAACTGCGATCACCTGACCAACCAGATTTCCAAGGGGTCCTGCGATCACAATTCCCACAATGCCCGTTCCAATAACGGTAATCATTGGCGCAAGGAAAATTTTAACCGGTTTCGGAGATATTTTATTTGCAAAACGTTCTATATAAGACTGTACCCATACGATCAGTAAAATCGGAACAACACTTCCGCTGTAAGAGATCATTGTTACCGGAATAATCTCAAACAGTTTTACCGCATCACCGGTATTTAATCCGGTAAAAGAAGGATGTAACAGTACGCCTGCCAAAACTGCAGCCACATATGGGTTGCATTTAAATCGCTTCGCTGCGGAAAACGCCAGAATAAACGGCAAGAAATAAAACAGCGCATCGCCAAACGCAGAAAAGATCTGGTAAGTCTGGGAAGCATTATCTACTAATTTAAATGCCACCATTAAAGCAAGCAGCGCCTTGATCATACCAGAGCCGGCAAGCGCCGGAATCACTGGTTGGAAAATTGCTGTTAATGTGCCAAAAAAGGATGCAATTATGCCTTTTTTTTCTTCATTGCCAGCAGCTGCATTCTCTTCGAAACCACCCAGTTTTTGGATTTCCTCACAGACGTTTCCCACATCTGTTCCGATGACAATCTGAAACTGTCCGTTTTTCGTTACAACGCCCTGAACACCCTTTAATTTTTTTATAGCTTCTACGTCTGCTTTTTTTACATCATTTAAATGAAATCTAAGCCGTGTCATACAATTTGTAACACTGGCTATGTTTTTATCACCGCCTACAAGCTGTAAAATATCGGCCGCTAATTTTTTATGATTCATATAATACCTCCCTAACGTTATGAAATTGGAGCAGGTTTCTGCTGCTCTGTATTTTGGAAGAGAAATTCCAGCTCCTGCAGTAAACCGTCCTTTCCCAATTTCCCAATCTTTATTCTTTTCCTTCCGCCATAGTGATTCTGCGGATATATACAGCCAGATAGATTTTTTCTTCTTCCGTAACGGTCAGCTGATAGTCCTCCGAAATGACCCTTGCTATTTTTTCCGCACACATATAAGCCTCTGCGTACTCTTTGCGGATCATTTCATGAAATTCAGAATCGTCACTATCCAGCATATTATCCTGAAAAATTCTTTTGGCAAAAAATTTCAAATGCGTGGTAAACCGGACACAATGTACAGATTCTTCATCAAAATTCATATGGTACTGGTAACGTACAATATTTATAATTTTATGAATAAGCTCCGTCATTCTCACAGAGTCATTCACATTCTCATAATCAAACTCCGCATTGATGATATGGATCGCCATCGCGCCCGCCTCATCCTCAGGAAGGTCAACCCCCGTTTTTTCATTGATCAGCTCTAACCCCTTTTTGGCAGCAGCAAATTCTTTTGGATAAAAACTTCGTATTTCCCATAATAACACGCATTTAAAAGCAATGCCCTGTTTCATACGGGAAACAGCAAACGATATATGATCCATTAAATGCAGAAATACCGCTTCATCCAGTTCTTTATCCAGCTCTTTTTCTGCCATCTTTACAATTTCAGATGTAATTTCCATATATATTTCCGGTGTCTGTGCAATCAGCGCATAGAGCTTACCGGCTGCATTTTTGGATTTTAAGAAAAATTCTTTTTCTATTTTTGACGGAGCAACCTCGTCTCCGGACTTCATTCGAAAACCGATTCCTTTTCCAATCAGAATCCTCTCCTGATTACGTTCATTTCTGGCACTCACGACGTTGTTATTGATCACACTTGTAACAATCCATCGCTTTCCACTCATTTCTCTTTCCCCCGATAATCTGTTTCTTTACAAGTTCCTTATCTGAATATGACGAGAAAACAAAAAAAAGACCCCCATTACACGCACTCAGTTACGGCGTGTAATGTCAGGTCTTGCCTGCCTCACAGTAACAATCCTGATGGAGTCATTCATTCATTCATTACATTCAGGCTATCACATTTTGATATTCTTGTCAATAACCAAAAATCAGCATCCCACGGTAAACGCAAGAATGAACATTTGATTAACAGGATAGAAAAAATTATCTTGATTTTATGTTTTGGTAATAGTCCGTTCATAGTTTCTTTACTCATACGTTTGTCCTGAAAAATTTGCTCAAAATCTTGACACAGATATAGCCACTTTGATATTCTGGAACAATCATAAGGGAATTAGAACTAAGTTAGAAATGGAGTTTTCAGAATGACACAAGATAAAATATTGAATTACTGTCTTGAAAATCTTAAGGGGACAGTCTTAGTTGAAAGCTGGGGAGAGAAAGGAATTTTTTATAACCCAGACCATGTTCTAAAGCGTGGTGTCTACATATTGACGGTTAAGGAAAAGGACGGCGACAATGACAAAGGCTCTGATTTAAGCAGGGAGAACGTCTATCGTGTGAATCTGGGAATACGGAAAAAGACTTTTACCGAGTTATTTGGAGCCGTACCCAAACGCCCATCTGCGGGCGGAATTGTAGATATGAATTATGACTTTACCACATTGGATGAAATACTGCCCCATCCTGTTTATGCATGGATGGCGTGGATATGTGCATTGACCCCCTCTGAACAGACCTTTGAGGAACTGAAACCATTTATCCAAGAAGCCTATGAGTATGCAAAGGAGAAATTTAAGAAACGGAGGAAATAATCTTATAGATTGAAAATGAATTAAGCACATAGATTGAAGAATGGAATGTCACCCAACACACAAGGCTGAGCGCCACCGAAAGTATGCTGCTCTTTTCGGCTGGCGTATTGCAGCATGGTTTTGAATTTCAAAGCCGTTACATAGCATTACGAATCAAAGCAGGAGAAAACTCTCCTGTCATCCGTGATGTGGTGTAGCGGCTTTTTCATTTATCCAAAAGTCAGGAGAAATGGAATCCAAAACGGAGGTGAAAAGGATATAGGATTGTGTCAGCCATAATCCTAACCCACACCGCTTATGGGCGTCGACTTACTCAGGGGACACCCCTGTTTACCCTGAAAAAAGAAAAAAAAGACAGGAGGATATATCGCATGGCACGGCTACCAGATAATCGTTGTTACCCACCTTGACAGAGGACATCTGCATAACCATTTCTGCTTTAACTCCGCGACGACGAGCAGGATGGGCTTTTGGGAGTGACGTTCACAAGACCCGCATTTATGGAAATGATGAACTTTGTCGGGCAGTTGTTGGAGGAAAATTTTGAGCGTCTGGACGTGAGGTATATCGCCATCATGGACAAAATTGACACTGCCAAAGGCATCAGCGACCTTGTGCCCATGCAGGATTTATTCAACGAATGGCACGCCAAAAATATGAGCCAGAAAGTTCGGAACGTATTACGCAATAAAGGAATGGCAGGCTTCCCACTCACAAGCAATCCACCCTATGGATATATGAAGAATCCAGAAAATCTATGGGGATAATATAAACGGACGAATCTCTGATGAACGCTATGCCCTTTTGTTTTTTCTATCCACTACCTCTTTGTTTCAAATTTATCCTCCTTGTGTTCTAGTTTTCATATATATCTTTCAGGATCGCCTCAGCACTTTTCCTGTGATAACCCTCCGGATCTTCCATAATATGATCTCCGGAAATATCCCATCTCATCTGTCCGTACTGGGTAAGATAGCTCCTTCCCCTGGAACAGTCCGGATATCTTTTGTACCATTTTCTATGATACTTTTTCATATATTTTCTGGCAAGTGCCAGTGCCTGGCTTTTTTTCTTTCCTGCCGGTGTGGCCGTTCCGGAAATCTGCACTCCTTTCGGACTGGAATGAACCAAAACGACACTGCCGTCTTTACAGGAGCCGATAACGATCCATACATGGCCGCAGCTTGAAGATCCCATAATATCTCCTGCTTTGTAGTCTGTCACCTTACTCTTGATTTTATATGTTCCCCAGCCTTTTTGAGCGAACAATTTAGGCTGGTCTTTTGCCTTCCTCACATAACCGCCTTTGCCCGGCACCGTATTTCTGATATTATATACGGTCCACCCGACGAAGCCGGAGCAATCCAGCCCTTTTCCTCTGCGGTAGCGGTACTTTTTGTAATTATACCCTGAATTCTGTGACAGGAAAAACCGGTTCCATTCGCCGTTAAGTCCGATCCTCTTCCCGTCATTCCCGGTTCCGGTATCAGCCTTATTCCATCCTCCGCCCCAGATGTATAAGGTGGTGCCCACCGGGGCTGCGGCTGTTTTCAGGAAATTTTTAATGGTAGATTCTCCTCTGGCTGCCATCGATACCTTAACTGTTTTAGAAAATCCGCTGTAATATTCCTTCTTTTTGTATTTCCTGTAAGAACGGACTTTGAAGCGATAATTGACTCCGGGCTTCAATCCTTTGATCACATGTCTGGATGCCTTTGAGACAGCCTTTTTTCTGTACTTTTTCTTCTCTTTGTCGTACAGGTAAATCTCCGTCCCTGTGGCCTTTTTCCCCTTAACCCAGGACAGAACAACATTTCTTTTTACGGCGGTGGCCATCACTCCTGAAGGCTTCCCCGGTTTTTTCGATGCTCCCTGAATTTGTCTCTCTCCTCCTGCCCATACCAGCATCATACAGAGTGCTGTAAGCAGTATTCTCTTTGCTTTCATGATTATGTATCCTCTATTTCATTTATTCGATAAATTCGAGTATTTCGTTATAGATCTGATCGGAACACGCTTCGTTCAATATTTCGTGTCTGCATCCGGGATATAGCTTTCCTCTCGTATTGGCATAACCAAGCTCCTTTAAAAAAGAGACCGCATTCCAGAATTGTTTTGGGGATACAATGCACGGATCATCTTCTCCTGCTATAAACAAGATCGGCAGCTCAGTCTTTTTCTTCTCCCATCCCCTCCGGCTGTAAGTCTCATCCATCAGATGAAACAGGTTTAAAAATCCGTTGTTTGTAAAGACAAACCCGTCCAGCGGTTCTTCATCATATTTCCTGACGTTATCTTTATCATAACTGATCCATCCGTTGAAAGATTCGCCGTCCTTGAGCTGCTTCTTAAAGGCTCCGAATGCCAGTTTATGAAAAAATAAACCTTTCTTCCGGTCTCCGCAGATTCTGCATGCGATCTTTGCCATCCCTGCGGCCGGCTTTGCCAGGGGATTTTTACTGGGACTTCCGCATACGGTCAGCGAGCTCAGTTCCAAGTCATACTTTTTCAAATAACACCGCACGATCAAAGAACCCATGCTGTGCCCAAATAAATGGACAGGCAGGCCAGGGAACTCCTTTTTGATCCACTCTGTAACCTGATGGGCATCCTCCACGACGGCCCGTCCGGAGGTGTCATAAAAATATCCAAGATCGTCTGCTCTCACTATACTCTTACCATGTCCTCTGTGGTCATGGATCACTGCAGCATAACCGCAGCTTTCCAAATATTCCATAAACGGAAGATAACGTTCCTTATGCTCACTCATCCCATGGCAGATCTGGACCACTGCCTCAGGCTTATGTTCAGGCGTTATGGCTAATACATGGAGACGGTGGCTGTCTTCTTCAGATTTTAAATATAATTCTCTTTTCATGCTCCCATCCTCCTATTTGTTTTCAACCTTCTTGTTATGATGTATTATACTCGTTTTGCTTTACCTTGGAAAGAAAAACAGATATAATTATTTTGTAATGTATTCTAATTTTATTAAGAACACAGGAGGACAGTTATGAAGAGATTAAAAAGAGTTCTGGCACTTACTTTGGCTGCCGTGATGCTTTTTACACTGGGAGGATGTAAGAAGAAAACTCCCGAGGAAGTATTGGAAGCTGCCACGAAGAAAATGAGCAAGGTAAAATCTGCCGATATAAGCGGAAATATCAAAATGAAGATGAGCAGTACTTCATCCACCAGTTCCAGCCTTGAGATGAACATGGGACTCAAGATGAAGGCTACTGACATGACATCGGAAGACATGAAGATGGATATGGACCTCACCATGGGGATTGCCGGTCAGGATATGGTCATCAAAGCCTATTACGCCGACGGTTACTACTATATGAACTATTCCGGTCAGAAACAGAAACAGAAAATGGACTTTACAGCCATGCAGAAACAGATGGAAAGTTCTACCGGACAATTTGATATGTCTGTTGACAATTACAAAGACCTGAAGATGGAAAAGAAAGATGATAATTATATTATCTCCTTTAAGTTTAAAGAGAAAGCACTCAACGACTACATCAATAAAATGATGGGGCAGATGAATTCCACAGGCGCTGCAGGTTCCAGTACCAATTATGCGGATCAGGTAAAGTTTGACTCTATGTCCGGTACCATGACCGTCAATAAAGACTCAGAGATCACTGCACAGAAGATCAATATGGTTGTTTCAAGCAAAGAAGATACGAAGCTTAAGATCAAAATGATCGTTGATGTTAAATATAACAGTATCGGAAAAGATGTGAAAGTAACACTTCCTGATGACCTCGATACTTATAAGGAAGCTCCTGCAACGACCGCGGCGCCTTCCACAACAACTGCACAGTAAATTACAGCGGGCCTTCCGGATTCCTCCGGCAGGCCCATATCTTTTCCATGTTATTAACGTTCTTTTATCGGTGTATATTTTTTATGTCCGGCCACACCTTTGTACGCCGGACGAATGATTCTTCCTCCGTTTACAAGCTCCTCCATCCTGTGTGCGCTCCATCCTGCGATCCTCGCGATGGCGAACAGCGGAGTATACAGTTCATAAGGAAGATCCAGCATACTGTAAATAAAACCGCTGTAAAAATCGATATTTGCGCTGACGCCTTTATATATTCTGCGCTCTTCGGCAATGACTTCTTTGGCCAGCTTTTCTACATTGGTATATAAAGCATATTCCTTTTCTTTTCCTTTTTCTTTTGACAGTCCCTCTACAAAGTAACTTAATACCTTTGACCGCGGATCGGAAATAGAGTAGACCGCATGCCCCATTCCATAGATCAGTCCGGACTTATCAAAGGCCTCTTTCCTCACGATCCTGGTCAGGTATCCTTTCAGTTCCTTCTCATTCGTCCAATCCTTCACATGTTCTTTGATATCAGCAAACATCTGGACAACCTTGATATTGGCTCCCCCATGTTTCGGTCCCTTTAAAGAACACAGCGCCGCTGCCACAGAAGAATATGTATCCGTTCCCGAAGAGGAAACCACGTGAGTCGTGAAAGTTGAGTTATTTCCGCCGCCGTGCTCCGCATGGAGAACCAGCGCAAGATCCAGGATTTTTGCCTCCAGTTTTGTATACTTGCTGTCCGGCCTTAACAGATACAGAATGTTTTCCGCCGTGGACAGATTCTCTTGAGGCGGATGGATCACCAAGCTTTCTCCTTTTTCATAATGGCTGTATGCCTGATATCCATAAACCGCGAGCACAGGGAAAAGTGCGATCAGCTGAAGCGACTGCCTGAGCACATTTGGTATGGAAGTATCACTGGCGTTATCATCGTAAGAAAATAACGTCAGCACACTTCTCGCCAGCGTATTCATCATATCCCGGCTCGGAGCCTTCATGATAATGTCCCGGACAAAATTTGTCGGAAGCTGACGGTATTCCGCCAGAAGCTGTTTTAAATCCTGTAGCTGTTCCTCATTGGGCAGTTCCCCGAATAAAAGGAGGTAGACTGTCTCCTCGAATCCATACCTCTCTTCTTTGATAAATCCCTGGACAATATCTTCAATGTCAATTCCATGATAATATAATTTTCCATCACAGGGAACAATCTCTCTGTCCTCGACCATATAGGACATAATCGTCGAAATATCAGTCAGTCCTGCAAGTACACCTTCTCCGCTCTGTTTCCGCAGCCCTCTTTTCACATCATACTTTTCAAAAAGGGTGGGATCAATTTTCTTCTCACACTTTTTTGCCAGTTCTTCAATTTCAGGTGTAATTTCAGAAAACTTATTCGGCATATTTTTTATCATCTTGATTGCTCCTTTCTTACTATGATTCTTAACATTTAAAAGCCCTGTTTACTGCACTGTTATGCAATATCATGGTACTTTCCGAGGAATTCCCTCGTCCGCTCATTGGCTGAGTTAAACACATCCTCCGGAGCCGCATCTTCCACGATGACTCCCTGGTCCATGAAGATGACCCGGTCTGAGATCTCTTTCGCAAATGCCATCTCATGGGTGACGATCACCATGGTCATATTCAGATCTGCCAGGGATTTGATGACCTTCAGCACCTCTCCGGTCAGCTCCGGGTCCAGTGCAGAAGTCGGCTCGTCGAAGAACAGAATTTTCGGCTCCAGCGCCAGCGCCCTTGCTATGGAGACCCTCTGGGACTGACCGCCTGACAGTTCACACGGATAGGCATCGGCCTTTTCTTCGAGTCCGAGCTTCCTGAGCAGTCCAAATGCCTTCTCTCTGGCTTCTTCTTTTGGGATACCGGCCACCTGTACCGGAGCCTCCATTACATTTCTCAGCACACTGTAATGAGGAAACAGATTAAAATTCTGAAAAACAAATCCTGTCTCCATCAGTATTTTCTTTTGTACCTCTTTTGACGCATACTCCGGCGTGTCTCCGTTCATGGATACCAGCGTATGGCCATTGATCTCAATGGTTCCCTTCGTCACCTTTTCCAGCTGGTTCATACATCTTAACAGCGTGGATTTCCCGGAACCGGAGGAACCAATGATCGTCACGATCTCTCCGTCGTTAATCTGGAAAGAAATATCTTTTAAGACCTTCAGCTTTCCAAAATTTTTCTGGAGATTAGTCACAGATAAAACACTCATTTTCTTTCCTCCTTAACGATAATAGCTCATCCGTTTTTCCAGGATGCCAAAAACTTTAGATACAATCATATTCATGATCAGATAAAAAATACCTGCCACGATCAAATATTCCATCCCGCGGCTTCTGGACATATTATTGGCTGCGACCACATAAATTTCCATGACACCAATCACATGTGCCAGAGAAGTATCTTTTACAAGAGTCATGCACTCACTTCCCATAGGCGGCAGTATGATCTTGACTACCTGCGGCAGTATGATCTTAAAAAATGTCTGTGCCTTACTGAATCCCAGCACTTTTGCTGCCTCGTACTGTCCGTTCGGTATTGCCTGGATTCCGCTCCGGTAGATCTCCGCAAAATAAGCGGCATAATTTAAGGAAAATGCCACGACTGCGGCCATGGTTCGCTCGATTCGTATGCCTAAAAGCAGATTCAGGCCGAAATAAAATCCGTATAACTGGAGAATCAGCGGTGTACCTCTCATGATCAGCAGGTAAAAACGCACCGGCAGCTGAATGATCTTAAATCTGGTCATCCTCCCAAGCGCCAGCACAAGCCCCAATGTCAGACCGAAGACCAGTGTGAGGAAAAAGATGATCAGTGTCTGATCCAATCCGTTATATAACAGCATATCTGCAATGCCAGGCAGTTTTTCAAACCATTGTATGATACTATCTATCATTTCTTTGCTCCTATAAGTATAAATTTTCCGGAATTTTTCTTGTCAGAAATTAATTTCTGTGTTGGTGAAAAAATCAAGAGGCTTTGAAAAAAGCCTCTTGCTTCTTGTCTCTTATTTGATTGTTGTCAGATCTTCGCCAAACCATTTTTTACTGATCTTAGCCAATGTTCCGTCTTTTTTCATGTCCTTTAACTGGTTTTCCACTTCGGTTTTCAGTTTCTCATCTCCGGTACGGAACCCAATGACATATTTCTCAGTACTTAAATTGTCATTTAAGATCTTGAATTTTCCCGGATCCTTTTTGGCGTAATATTTTGCTACCACTTCATCCATAACAGCTGCATCACAGCCATTTCCAAGGTCATTTAAGATCTCAACGTTATTGCCGAAGTAAACAATCTTTGCATTCTTTAATTCTTCTGTCTTGTCAACCGCATCTGCCGCCGTAGAACCTTTCTGTACTCCCACCTGCTGCTTTTTAATGTCTTTTAAGCTCTTGATCTTGCTCTTTTCCGGTACGAGCATTACCTGGTGGTTATCCATGTAAGATTCAGAACAAAGCATCTCTTTTGCTCTGTCTTCGCTGTATGTCAGGCCATTCCAGATACAGTCGATTGTCTTGCCCTGCAGCTCCTGGTCTTTGGAATCCCAGTTGATCGGCTGTAATTTTAATTTGATCCCCATTCTCTTGGTAACTTCTTTTGCCATATCAATGTCAAAACCTACGATCTTCTGATCCTTATCTGTGAAGCCCATAGGAGGGAAAGAGGCATCCAATCCCAGAATTAATTCTTTGTTGTCTTTTACATACTGAAGAGACTCGTCTGTCTTACTTTCTTCTTTCTTTGAACATCCTGCCAAAAGCATAGACCCTGCCAGCACAGCACTCACGCAAAGCACTAATAATTTTTTCACTCTCATCCTAAAACTCCTCCGTTTTTATTTCCTGTCATGATAGCACATTAGCGTACTAAATTCATACGTTAATATACTATCAAACTACTTGCTTTTTGTCAATCTCCATGGATAGTATTTCCTGCTCTTTTCCATGCAAAATCCTTGTTTTTGCGGTGCGATCCGTGTTATAGTAAATTTATCTTTGGTAAAGAAAGGAAGGGGAATATCTACCATGAGAAAAAAAGGACTTAAAATACTCACCATGTCCGCGGTACTGAGCGTCTCTATGACTGCCTCTGTCTTCGCAGGAAGCCTGTCACTGCGGTATTCCGGAAAAGACCGCACATACAAGGGAAAACAGCTCACATTTTATTATAAAGGAAAAAAAATCGATTTAGGAAAGGCCCCGGGCATCCAGATCAACAAGGTCAACATGCTTCCATATTATAATGCGATCGTGAAAAACGGGCCGAAAGTAAAGAGAAGCTACAACAGCAAGACCGGAAAGCTGGTACTCACCAACGGAAAGAAGACGATCACCTTCTATAAAAATAAAAAGTATGCCTATACCAACGGAGTAAAACGGACATTTACTACTGCTCCGCTGACTGTAAAATACAGAAGCATCAACAAAAACTATATTCTGCTCCCGGCGAAATTCACAGCCAAATATCTGGGCATCAGCTATACATACTCAAGTTCCGCAAAACGCATTGATTATGCAAAGCCTGCCGAAAGCAAACCTGTATCACCAGTCAAATCCAATACGACAACAAAGTATAATACGACTTTGAACAATTACATAAAAAAACAGCAGGCCCAATGGAAAACTTACGGCGGAAAAACGATCGACTATAAAAAATACATCCCCGTAACTGCGGATAATACGAACAGTTTCCAATTTCTTCGTCTCGATACATACCATCCTGTAAATACTTCTAAATTTTCCTCCACTCTTCAGACAATGGTTTCTAAAAAAACCGGAAGCGTATTATCAGGAAAAGCTTCAGTCATTACTAATGCTGCAAGTACATATAATATTGACCCGTTATACTTCCTCTGCCAGACCATCCATGAAAGCGGCTATGGCACGAGCACACTAGCGAAAGGAAAGGCAGTGACACAGGTTATCACCGGTGATTCTCTCTCTCCAAAAGGGGCAACCGGAACTAAAGTAACAGCTTTTAATACTGTATCAAAGGCTGTTAAAACAGCTGGAGAGAAAAAAGGTAAGAAATACTACGAAGTTAATAAGAACGAATTTTATGAAGTGAAAAATATTTCATCCAAAAAAGTGTACAATCTTTATGGCATCAAGGCCTATGATAATGCCCCGCAGCTGGGCGGATTCAGCTATGCATATTATCAGGGATGGACAAGCGTGGACAAAGCTATACAGGGTGCTGCAAAATATGTAAGTAATAATTATATTCACCATGGAACTTATAAACAAAATACCTTATATAAAATCCGATACAGCCCTTACCTCCAGGATCTGGGCCATCAGTATGCCTCTGATCCGGCCTATGCCCAGTCCATCGGCAAGCTGATGAATACATATCAAAGCGTATATTCAAGCACCAGCGGATTTATTTATGACACACCAGTATTCAACTAAATAAAAGGCGAAATAGCTCAGGGACAGATCCTGGGCTATTTTTTATTACTTAGGAAATCATTTGACTGCGTCAAATCGCATCTGGCACGCAAAGTTTAAAAGCCCCTCAAAGAATAAGGGGTTGGGGAGATGAGGCGGGCCTGTCCACTTTGTCCTCTCCTAAAACAAATTTTTTCTGCTCTGTCCGCCTTAAATATTACATTTATATTACGATTTTATTGTATATTTTTTAATATAATGCTATACTTATATTACATTTCAATTACAACAGGAGGATAAATAGGTTATGAAGAAACGAGTCATTGCAGCATTTACGATGTTATTTGCCTTTACATCCATTTTTTCCGGTTTTCCAAAACCGGATATCTCGGCTGCTTCTCTAAAGATCAGATACGGCGGCAAGACAAGATACTATACAGGGAAACAGCTTAACTTTACATACGCTAAAAAAGGAATTTCGACCAAAACACCGGGTATTCAGATGAAGAGCATTAACATGATACCTTACTACAGTATTCTGGTTAAAAATGGGCCGAAAATCAAACGCAGCTACAACAAAAAAACAGGCAAACTTGTACTAAAGCACAAGAACAAAACACTAACTTTCTATAAGAATAATAAAACCTGTTATGTAAACGGTAAGAAGAAAAAATTATCCGTTGCACCCGTCTCAGTCAAGTACTACACGACCAAAAAATATAACATTCTGCTTCCGGCTAATTTTACAATCAAGAATTTAGGACTGGACTATTCCTATATCTCTTCAGCAAAGAGAATCCACATCAACAAACCGGGAAACAGCTACTTATACACAAAAAACACAACGACTAATTATAATAAGAAGACATCCGATTATATTAAATCCCAGACAGTTAAATCTTATGGTGGTAAAAAAATCAACTACAACAACTATGTGCCGACCAGTACTGATCCGACTCACGGCTACCAGTATCTGCGTCTGAATACATACCGCACCGTCAACAGCTCAAAGTATAACAGTCTCTTAAACAGTAAGGTAAAATCCAAAAGTGTACTGAAAAACAAAGGTTCTGTTCTCAACAGCGCTGCGAAAACCTATAAGATCGATCCTGTTTATTTCCTTTGCCAGACGATCCTGGAGACCGGTTATGGTACAAGCACTCTTTCACAGGGCAAATGGATTACCAAGGTTATAACAGGAAAGTCTGTTGTGAAAGACAAAAAGGGCAATGTCACAGGGTTTCAAAAAGTAAACGGCAAATATCAGACAAAAAAGATCTCATCTAAAAAAGTATATAACTTATATGGTATCAAAGCCTATGATTCTGACCCACAGCTGTGCGGTTTCAGCTACGCATACTATCAGGGCTGGACAAGTGTGGACAAAGCCATTAAAGGCGCTGCAAAATATGTCAGTCAGGAGTATATTAATAACAGTACATACAAGCAAAATACTCTGTACAAATTCCGCTATAATCCAAATACTAAGTACATCTGGCATCAGTATGCTACAGATCCGGGATATGCCCAGAAGATCGGAAAACTCATGTACAGTCAGTTCAGAAGTGCCTATGCAACAGGCAACACAGTCACATTCGACCGTCCAAAATTTAAATAATGGTTTTTATAAGACAAATCGAGTGTGTGAAACTTTTTCTGTAAAATAGAACTTAGAAGGTTCTTCTATGATAAAATAAAAATCATAGGAGGGCCTTTTATTATGGCAAGAGAAAAGAAACCAGTACACAAAGTACAAATGACGGAAGGGAAACGCAACATCATCCATCAGCT
>NZ_CAJSYK010000026.1:0-40844 GCF_910574135.1 Anaerostipes faecis
AATACTCAAAACATCAAGCTCACCTTCTGTTGATTGTTCTAAATTTAATATTCTCAAACCAATTCGTGTTAAATTTTCAAGGTACAAACAAAATCAGATATTTATTAATGTGTCTTTTGACACCCTAATCCTATGAAATAAAAAACACCGGCTACCAGGAAACGGCAGCCGGTGTCCAGCTTTTCATCACACCTTGACAGTTACATCCGGCTCGATTTTCTTGATCAGTGCAAGTCAGCGGTGTGTTTGTACCAGTGGTAATCAGCATTGCATTGATTGCCGTTGTCGTATGGCTGTTGTTGGGTTACGGGTTTGAATTTGCCCTCTCCATTGGTATTTCCATCTTAGTGATTTCCTGCCCCTGTGCGTTGGGGCTTGCCACACCTACCGCAATCATGGTCGGAACCGGAAAGGGTGCAACAAACGGCATCCTGATTAAGTCTGCTGAAGCTCTTGAAACAGCACATGGTATTGATACGGTAGTTCTTGACAAGACCGGAACGATCACACAGGGAACTCCGGTAGTCACAAACTTATTATGTGGAGACGGTGTAGGTCAGAAGGAACTGCTGCAGATAGCGGCTTCCCTGGAAAAACTGTCCGAACATCCATTGGCAGACGCAATTGTGGCAGAAGCAGAAAAAGAAAGGATTTCTTTCCTTCAGGTAAGTGATTTTAAACAGATTCCCGGCCAGGGTATTGTAGGAAAGATCGGAAACGATATCTGCTATGCCGGAAACCGGAGGTTACTCCAGGCAAATGGCATTTCGGGCGGAGCACTCCTGCAGCTTGGGGAATCTATGGCAGTTGACGGTAAAACACCGCTGTTCTTTGCCCGTGGCGGGCAACTCATTGGTGTGATTGCCGTAGCTGATGTGGTAAAGCCTACCAGCCGTCAGGCAGTACAGGAATTGTCTGCGATGGGCATTGAAGTGGTCATGCTGACCGGAGATAATGCGAAAACAGCAGAAGCGATCCGGCGTCAGGTTGGCGTGGACCGTGTAGTAGCCGAGGTATTTCCGCAGGATAAGGAAAAGGAAATCCGGCGTTTGCAGGATAGCGGTAAAAAAGTGGCGATGGTAGGCGATGGAATCAACGATGCCCCGGCGCTTGCCAGGGCAGATGTAGGCATTGCCATCGGAGCCGGAACGGATGTGGCGATTGAGTCAGCGGACATTGTTCTGATGAAAAGTGACCTGCTGGATGTGTCAACGGCGATCCAGCTCAGTAAGGCAGTCATCCGTAATATTAAGCAAAACCTGTTCTGGGCGTTTATTTATAATATCATCGGTATTCCAGTGGCGGCAGGGCTGTTCTATCTGCCGTTTGATTTGAAACTGAATCCAATGATCGGGGCATTTGCCATGAGTTTCAGTTCCGTGTTTGTAGTATCAAATGCGCTGAGGCTTAGATGGTTTAAAGCAAAACACGCATCCCATGCGGAACCAAATGAGGACCGCGTGTATGAACGGACAACAATAAAAAGTGAAAGCAAAGGAGCGATCCAAATGGAAAAAGTATTGAATATTGAAGGTATGGTTTGTATGAACTGTGTAAAGCACGTAGATAAGGCATTGCGGGAAATCCATGGCATCAAAGATGTGGCAGTTCATCTGGAGAGCAAGTCCGCCCAGGTACAGATGAGCCAGGATGTACCGGATGATGTACTGAAAGCCGCTGTTGAAGATGCGGGTTATCAGGTTGTAAGCATTCAGTGAGCGGGCTGCCTATGAAAGCAAAAAAGAGCGACATTACCCATAAACTGAAGATTGCCAGAGGGCAGATTGACGGTATCCTGCAGATGATTGAATCTGATCGGTATTGTGTGGATATATCCAATCAGCTCCAGGCAACACAGGCTTTACTGCGAAGTGCCAATCAACAGATTTTACAGGCTCATATCAGAAACTGTGTCAGGGAGGCCCTGCAGACGGATGTTGAAAATCCAAAGCTGGAGGAAGCGCTTCAGCTTTTGGAGAAAATGAATCAATGATTTTCAGGGCGGTGCAATTCACAATTAGGCTGTGTCGCCCTTTCTATGGAGGAAATATGCTGGAACTGAAAAATATCTCTTTTGAGGTTTCCGGGGATTCCGGTTCAAAAGAGATTTTACAACAAATCAATTTATTACTGTCAGACGACTGCTTTATTGCGGTAACCGGCCCTAATGGTGGCGGAAAGTCCACCCTGGCAAAGATGATTGCCGGAATCGAACAGCCTACATCCGGACAAATTTTGTTAAATGGTGAGGACATCACACATATGGAAATTACGGAGAGGGCGCAGAAAGGGATCAGCTTTGCTTTTCAGCAGCCGGTCCGCTTCAAAGGTATTACCGTGCTTGATCTGATACGAATATCGGTCGGCCACGATTTGACCGTTTCGCAAGCGTGTGAGTACCTCTCCGAAGTTGGCCTGTGTGCCAGGGATTATATCCACCGGGAGGTAAATGGCAGCTTGTCAGGAGGCGAGCTGAAGCGGATCGAAATTGCAACCAGTCTGGCAAGGTCAGCCACGTTGTCTATTTTTGATGAACCGGAGGCAGGGATTGACCTGTGGAGTTTTCAAAATCTGGTACAAGTTTTTGAGAATATGAAATGTAAGCTGCACGGCTCTATTCTGATCATCTCCCATCAGGAGCGCATTTTGAGCATTGCCGATGTGGTTCTGGTAGTAGTCGATGGCCGGATCGTGCGCCAGGGAGAACGTGACGAGGTGCTGCCGGAACTTTTAAACAGCTCTGATGTGGGTGGCTGCCGATTCTATCAGGAAAGGAAGTGATAAGAAATGGATCTGATACAAAAGAAGTTGTTGGAGGCTGTGTCTGGTCTGCATGAAATTCCGACGGGGGCTTTCAATATCCGTTCTAATGGAAAGAGTGTGGAGCGTAGAACTACGGAACACATTGATATCTTATCTAAAGAAGATGGTTCGGGTATTGATATTAGAGTAAAGCCGGAAGTCAGGGGCGAAAGCGTACATATACCAGTCATCATCAGCCAGTCGGGACTATCCGAAGCCGTATATAATAGCTTTTACATTGGAGAGAATGCCGATGTGACGATTATAGCGGGCTGTGGAATCCATAACGGAGGCACAAAAGCCAGTCAGCATGATGGCATTCACAGGTTCTTTCTTGCTCCAGGTGCAAGAGTGAGATATATTGAGAAACATTATGGCAGCGGAGACGGTATGGGGAAACGGATCATGAATCCTCAGACTATCGTGCATATTGCAGAAAACGGATACATGGAAATGGAAACGGTGCAGATTAAGGGAGTGGACTCAACGGAGAGGCTTACCACTGCCGATCTTGATGCCGGAGCAACGCTTGTGGTCACGGAACGGTTACTGACACACGGCTGCCAGAGCGCAAAAAGTACCTTTGAAGTAGCCCTAAACGGGGAGGGGGCAGGAACCCATATCATTTCCCGTTCCGTAGCAAAGGAACATTCAAAACAGCTTTTCATATCCCGTGTCAATGGCAATGCCCCGTGCAGCGGTCATACGGAGTGCGATGCTATCATTATGGATGAGGCCAGTGTCCGGGCAGTGCCGGAGATTGCTGCAAACTGTACAGATGCGGCATTGATCCATGAAGCTGCGATTGGTAAGATTGCCGGGGAGCAGATTGTAAAACTGATGTCCCTCGGACTGACAGAACAGCAGGCAGAAGAACAGATTATTAGCGGTTTCCTGAAATAAGTAATAATCAGCGGAGGGATGAGCCACCGTTGTCTGTGGTTCCTTATACCGGGTAGGAAAAATTATTACCGTATGGAGCGCAACTTCTGCTTGATGGAGCGTACAAGGAAACCCTGATTTTATATACTTAATATGGTTGGTTAGATATTGCTAATAAACATGGACCAGGAGGAATAGAGTGATGAAACAAGCACTTGATACAAGAACAAAACTTTTATCGAAAAGTCCCTGGCCGCTTATGATAGAACTCAGTATTCCTGCGGTTCTCGGTATGGTGGTCGTTGGACTATATAACATGATGGATTCCATCTTTGTAGGTCAGATGGTAGGAGCAGCCCAGATGGGAGCAGTATCTGTCTCTTATCCATTCACACTGATTAGTGCGGGTTCTGCCGCTATGTTAGGTGTAGGTTCCGCATCGGTATTTTCCCGTGCGATAGGAAAGAAGGATGAGGGAACCATGAAAAAGATTATGGGAAACCTGGTTGCAATGGTTCTCTTACTGTCCGTCATTTATACAGTAGTGGGTATGGTGTTTACCCGCCAGCTTTTGACTCTGGCCGGAGCCAGTGACAACATTTTAAATTACGCAGAGAAGTATCTGCGTATCGTATTTGCCGGATCACTGTTCGTAAACTTCTTCCAGAGTGCGAACATGGTCATCCGTGGAGAAGGACAGCTGAAAAAGGCGATGAGTATTATTGCCGGCGGAGCCATTTTGAACATGATCCTTGATCCGATCTTTATCACGATTTTGAAACCTTATGGCATGGGAATAGAAGCGGCAGCTTATGCGACCATTTTGTCACAGTTTATTCAGGCCGCCGTTACCCTCTGGTATTTCAAAAAGAAAAGTCCAAACGTAAAAATCGGGCGCATTCGTATTGATGGAGGGCTGCTTCCACAGGTTCTTTCTGTTGGCGTATCCGCACTTTTGATGCAGATTCTGACTCTGGTACAGCAGACGGTGATTTATCGTGTGGCATCCAATTACGGCGGGGAGACTTCCCAGATTCTTTTGGGTGCGGCACTGCGGTTCTGGAACTTTTCCTTTGTACCACTGTGGGGTATCAGCCAGGGCTTCCAGCCTGCCGCTGGCACGAACTATGGAGCAAAAGAATATGACCGGGTAAAAACATTGACGAAAGTATTCGTGATCGCAGCTACGGTATTGTCTCTGGTATTTTATATCCCGGTGGAGCTGTTCCCGGATAAGGTACTTTCGATGTTCATTACAACGCCGGGTATAACAGCTTCTGGTGCGACTAATTTCCGAATTATGTTCAGTACCTATATCCTGCAGGCAAGTTTCCTGATTGCTGTGACGCTGTTCCAGTCTTTGGGAAAAGCAAACAAAGCGACCTGGCTGGTACTGTTCCGTCAGATCATTCTGTTTATTCCGCTCTGCGTGATCCTGCCGATGGTTGGCGGCATGGGTATCTTAGGCGTATGGCTGGCGATTGCCCTGACGGATGCAATCCTTGTAGTGATTACGATCAGCATGATGCTTTCTGAGTTTCGTAGGATGCCGGCTACAGCGAAAGCAAAGCGGTAAGGGCTGAATTGTTACCGGAATCATTGTTTTAGGCGTGGCAGGTTATGCGATATGGGCTGTTCAGAAAATCTACAGAGACCGCAAGAACGGTTCCTGCTGTAGCGGCAGCTGCTCCGGTTGTGTAGGGAAAGAATATTGCAGTAAATAATTGACCTCGGGCTGATACTTTTTTAGAGAGCGTCAGCCCGCTTTCTCTGTTTGCACTATTGGAAGGGTTATAATATAATGCTAAATGGATTGTAAATCATTCTGATTGGAGCGGTACGAAATAAGAATAATTTATATAATAAGAGATGCCAGAGAAATTCTGGCAGAGCAAACAAAGAATAGTGGAATTGTAGAAAGGGATGTTATGAGCGAAAACCCTATTACAAACGCAAAAGGGTTATCCGCGGTTATTCCAAAAGATAATGATGGATATTGTACGGTTTATAAGATGGACTGTACAGATGGCCTGGGGCTGATGACAGTTTATCAGGTTTATCCTGGCATACAGCTCATTTATAATGACTTTGAAGCTGCAAGCTGTGACTGGAAGGAAAATCTGGATAAGGATATATTAGAGATCAATCACTGTCGTGAGGGGCGGGAAGGAAGTACACTTTTAAGTGGTTCCTGCCTGTATCTTGGTGAAGGGGATCTTTCGATTCATACAATGGATAACTGTTCCCCGGAGATGAGCTTTCCCTTAAAGCATTATCGTGGAATCTCTGTGGTAATTGACCTGAAATTTGTAGCAGAACATCCACCGGAAATCCTTTCTGAGAGCGGTATTGACATTTTAGATTTTAAGGAAAAATTCTGTGCGGATGGGAATTGTTTTGTTATGCGGGCAAAGGATGAAATTGAACATATCTTTTCGGAACTTTATTCTGTACCGGACTGCCTGCAGAAACCCTATTTTAAGATAAAGGTCCAGGAACTTCTCTTATTCCTGTGTATGGTAGACGTATCGAAAGAAAAGCAGCGGGAGCAGTATACTTCCCCGCAGGTAGAAGTTGTGAGAGTAATTCATAAGAAGTTAATCTCCAATCTGCAGGTGCGTCCTACGATTGAGGAGCTTTCTAAAGAGTATCTCATCAATACAGCAACATTAAAAGATACGTTTAGAGGAATTTACGGACAACCGATTGGTGCGTATATGAAAGAGTATCGGATGAAACAGGCTGCTGTTCTTCTACGACAAACACAGTACACCATAGCAGAGGTTGCAAATCGGGTGGGATACGAAAACCAGAGTAAGTTTGCGACTGCTTTTAGGGATATTTTGAAAATGGCACCAGCCGAATATCGAAAGCAGAACAGCAGTATCTGATTTGTTTGAAAAGTGAACCGTAAATTCAGATCGTGGATACCTTGTATTGAGAGGCAGGACACAAAAATGGTATGAGGCTATGGAATATGGAGATGTCCTGGAGTAACGTGAGAAATTACTCCGGGGCATTATTCTGTTCATCTGACAGCGTACTCCATTTTGAAAAGTGCTTTTCGTTTACCACGGCGACAGTAGCGCTTCGGAATTTAATATGTTATACTAAAAATCGAAAATTTATGAATAAACTGAGGAAAACGATTATGAAGTTACAGCAAGTATTAAGCTACGTCCGCAGAGCCGTGGACGATTATCAAATGATACAGGAAGGGGACAAAATTGCGGTCGGCATTTCCGGCGGCAAGGACAGTCTGACCATGCTCTATGCCCTTGCACATTTACGCATTTTTTACCCAAACAAGTTTGAAATCCACGGAATCACTGTGGATCTTGGATTCGGAAACTTTGACATATCTCAAGTAGAAAAACTGTGTGAAGAACTGAAAGTTCCATATACGGTTGTAAAAACCGAAATCGCAGATGTAGTTTTTGAGCGTAGGAAGGAAACCAATCCGTGTTCTCTTTGTGCCAAGATGAGAAAGGGTGCACTGAACGAAAAGATAAAAGAACTGGGATGCAATAAAGTAGCTTATGCCCACCACAAGGATGATCTGGTGGAGACCTTTTTGATGTCTATGCTCTTTGAAGGACGGCTTCACTGTTTTTCACCGGTGACGTATCTGGACCGTATGGAGCTTAAAGTAATTCGGCCTTTGATGTACATGGATGAAGCAGATGTAATCGGATTTAAGAATAAGATGAATCTTCCGGTGGAAAAGAGTCCCTGTCCGATGGACGGCTACACAAAGAGGCAGTATGCAAAAGAGACTTTAAAAAAGCTAGATGAAGACCATCCGGGATCTAAAGATCATATGTTTCGGGCTATGATTCATGGAAATCTTGAAGGATGGCCTGAAAGACAGGAACGAAAAAGATAACATGAGTTTTTACCACTATTGTATATTGTAGGAGCGCATTCTAAAGCGCGACGGAAATAGTGGTAAAAAACTATCGTTAGATGGCTCCTTTGGTTCAATATTTATGAAAGCAGAAGGTGCAAAAACCATCAGAAGAGAAAAATTGCGATCTCTATATCTATACGCAAAATACTAATTTAAATTATAGATGGAGAGGAATCCTGCAGATCATTGTACTGTCAGGATCATTTTCTGGCACGGATAATCAAACACGGTGAGTAATTCATCATCTTTGAATCCGCATTTATGATAACATTTTCTTGCAGGGATTCCCTTGGGATCACCGGATGCAAATGTCACCACCTGGATCTGATCGCCTGTTCTGAAGTTAGATTTCATTTTCTCGATCATGGATCTTGCCGTTCCTTTTTGTCTGGCTTCAGGATGTACCGCAAGGAACTCAAGCTCACAGTCTGCCTTTGAATAAAGCAATAAACCAATGATATTCCCGGCTTCGTTCATGGCCGATATGGCCTCTCTGTGTTTGATACAGGTCTCCAGAGCTTTTTTAAATCCTTCTTTTTCATATCCTGCAAAGTCTTCTTTGACGATTTCTACAAATTCAATGCATGTGTTTATATCGTTGTATTCTACAAGTTTAATTTCCATTGGGTCCTCTCTTTCCTGGTCTTTCCAATTCCACCATTTTAGTTTTTCCGGTTCATGTACATCTGTGGAGGCATAATATACCGCACAGCGATATACATAAAGCTGACATCGGTCGATATGGCAGCCTTTCATCAGGCATTCCCTTTCATACAATTCTTCCGGGTCTGCCCCTTTTAATGACTGTATGGTAGTATATCCGAGCATTTGAAGATCCTCTTCTGTTTTCTTTCCCACGCCGGGGATATTTCTCAATTCACCCATATTTCCTCCTGTAATGATTCTGTCCTATGTTCTTTTTTCATTTTAACACACAGCTGGATCTTCTGCATTCTTATGATTCTATTTTGACATAATATAGAACTTGATATATTATTAATGTGCAGTTTATAAAAATTATTATTGAGGTTTTAGTCAAGTATTATAAAATCAAGGAGGTTCCTTACTTATGGGAAAAATCAGTGTATCACGGCAGCTATACTTCTGTGCCTCACCCTGAATTTAGAAAAGGAAGAAATACAAAAGATTTTGGAACTGGATTTTACTGTACTGTAATACGGGAACAGGCAGAACGATGGGCAAAAAGATATGACCAGCCTATTTTAAATGCTTTTTTAGATGAAAAAATAGAATGAGTCTAAATATATAAAATCCTAGAGAAATATAATGTCTCCGTGATTTTATAAATTGTATAATCAATCGTATTTATTAGAAAGAATTTGAGTATATTCAAAAAACACTTGCACTCTTCGACGGAATTCGATAAAATACTTCTGACGGGGTATGGCTCAGTTTGGTTAGAGCGCACGGCTGGGGGCCGTGAGGTCGCAGGTTCGAATCCTGTTACCCCGATTTACCCGCATTGCATGCGGGTTTTCTTTTTTTAAGAGATGAAAAGCTCATCAATAAGAGAAACTCCTGATTGTTTTGATATTCCGATTTTGAATGAATGGGAGGTACAGATTGAATATAGAAGAGAACGTACATGAATTATATTGGAATAAGGATATAAACTGTGCAAGAACCACTTTAATTTGTTTGGGAAAAATTTTTGGCATAGAATATCATTTACAAACACTTCATTCTGCTATTGGTTTGCACGGTGCAGGAGGGTTTAGAGCACAATGCGGATTGGCAGAGGGAGGTTTGATGTTCCTAGGGATTTATTACGGCCATTTAGGTAAAAGCGATGATGAAATTGCTTCCATCTGTTATCACTATGCCGAAGCGTTTACGCGTAAATTCGGTTCCTTAACTTGTCGTGAATTGCGCCCTAATGGTTTTACAGAAAGCGATCCTCCACATATGTGTGAAAAACTTACTTGCACAGCGATTCATTTTACACATGATTTCATAAAATCATTCAATTCTTAATTGATGTTTTGATGTGCAATGAAGTAAAATAGCCAGTAATTAAAAAATATCCCGAATACGTTCATCGCCGTATTCGGGATATTTTCATTTATTTCTCTTCGTCTTCTTTTTCTACCTGGCGGATCTCTTTTGTCTCAATTTCCTTTTTGACCGCAGAAAGGAATTCATCTAAGGACATCTGCCCCTCATCTCCCTTAAATCGGCTTCTCACGGAAACGGCCTGGTTTTCTTCTTCTTTTCCTCCCACAACTAGCATATATGGGATCTTATGAAGCTGTGCCTCCCGGATCTTATAACCCATCTTTTCAGCCCTGGTGTCAATCTCAGCGCGGATGCCGGCTTCTTTTAACGCATCCAGCACCTTGTTTCCATAGTCTAAATGCTTGTCAGAGATCGGAATGACCTTCACCTGCACTGGTGCCAGCCAGGTTGGAAATGCTCCTGCGAAGTGTTCAATCAGGATACCGATAAACCGTTCGATGGAACCAAAAGCAACCCTGTGGATCATGATCGGGCGGTGCTTCTCTCCGTCTGCTCCAGTGTAATGGAGGTCAAACCGCAGAGGAAGCTGGAAGTCTAACTGAATGGTTCCGCACTGCCATGTTCTTCCGATGGAATCTTCCAGATGGAAATCAATCTTCGGTCCGTAGAATGCTCCATCCCCTTCATTGACTACATAGTCAAGTCCAAGATCGTCCAGTGCGCTCCTCAAAGAATCTGTAGCCATCTCCCAGTCTTCATCACTTCCCATGCTGTCTTCCGGCCGGGTGGACAATTCCACATGGTATTTGAATCCAAACAGGCTGTAAACCTGGTCGATCAGCGCTGCGACACCTTTGATCTCATCTTTGATCTGCTCAGGCATCATAAAAATATGGGCATCATCCTGTGTAAAACAGCGGACACGCATTAGTCCGTGAAGCTGTCCGGATTTTTCGTGGCGGTGTACCAATCCCAGTTCTCCCATGCGAAGCGGCAGGTCACGGTAAGAGCGTGGCTCTGACTGGTATACTAAAACGCCGCCTGGGCAGTTCATAGGTTTGATGGCAAAGTCTTCTTCATCGATGACCGTTGTATACATATTTTCCTGGTAGTGATCCCAGTGTCCGGATGTCTCCCACAGGTGCCTGCTCAGCATGATCGGGCTGGAGATCTCTACATATCCTGCTTTGTTATGGATTTCTCTCCAGTAGTCCAGCAAAGTATTCTTAAGCACCATACCATTCGGTAAAAAGAATGGGAATCCCGGCCCTTCATCTCTCATCATAAAGAGACCGAGTTCTTTTCCAAGCTTTCTGTGGTCACGTTTTTTCGCTTCTTCCATCATGGTCAGGTAATCTTTCAGATCCGCTTTTTTTGCAAATGCTGTTCCATAGATACGGGTGAGCATCTGATTCTTTTCATTGCCGCGCCAGTATGCTCCGGCGATGCTTGTGAGCTTAAACGCTTTCAAAGGCTTTGTTGTCATCAGATGAGGTCCTGCACACAGGTCAATGAATTCACCCTGCTGATAGAAACTGATAACGGAATCCTCAGGAAGATCCTCGATGAGCTCGACCTTGTACGGTTCCTTGCGTTCCTTCATAAATGCGATTGCTTCTTCTCTTGGTTTTGTAAAACAAGTGATCTCCAGATTTTCTTTTACAATCTTTTTCATTTCTGCTTCAATCTTCTCCAGATCATCTTGTGTAAATGGAGTATCCTTCTCCATGTCATAGTAAAATCCATTGTCGATAGACGGCCCGATGGCAAGCTTTGTCTCCGGGTACAGGCGTTTTACAGCCTGGGCTAGGATATGGGATGCGGTATGGCGGAAGGCATGTCTTCCCCCTTCTGAGTCAAAGGTAAGGATGCTCAGTTCGCAGTCATTCTCCACAACAGTCCTTAAATCCACGACTTCCCCGTTAATCTCTCCTGCACAAGCAACTCTTGCAAGTCCCTCGCTGATATCCTTTGCAATATCAATGACAGATATGCTCTGGCCGTACTCTTTAACAGATCCATCTTTTAATGTAATCTTCATAGTATTTTTCCTTTCTTGTATTGTAAGAACAAAGTGGGCAAGCCCGCTTCAACGCCCCAACCCCTCACTCTTTGAGGGACTTGTTTCGCTTTGCGCGCCGATGTGCGGCTGCAAAGCAGCCTTCCTTGGCACATCGTGCCCGGAGGGCTTTTTTATTCCATAGGAGAACTTTCCTATGGAATAAAAAAAGCCCCATGGAAAATTCCATGGGACGTTATTCACGCGGTTCCACCCTTGGTTGCCTGCTTCATATCGTAAAGCAGACCACTTCGTTGACGATAACGGTGTCGGCCGGGCTGGTTTGCAGCCGCTCGGAGGTGGTCTTCATCTGCTTTAGTACTTAAGATGCTCTCACCAAATGCATCTCTCTCTGGAAGACTTTCACAGACTACTCTTCTCTTCAACGCTTTTTTATTTCCCACATATTATAACACTGTTAATTTGTGAAATCAATCCTTTTTCATAGCAAAAAATTTAGATGCCAGAAACAAACTTATCTCTAATCGTTCTGAGTGATCCCCTTTCCTACATTGGGAGATCCCGCTGAGTAAACCTGGTCCGTCAGAAAAAGTCCCAGCAGCATAGAACAGACAAAAACCATGACTCTCGGCTGAAGTCTCTGTATCATATTGTCAAGAAACGGCGCCAGGACGTATACGATGGCCAGCCCTCCAATACCGAAAACAAGCAGACCTTCCGCGCAGATCCTTCCATGGATATTCAGAAAGTAGCCGCTGTAATCCCACCATCTCTGCCCGTGATGCATCATTTCCAGAAAAACGGAAGTAAAATATTCCACACAGCCGCAGACAGCTACGATACTGATAAATTCCAGGACCGGTTTTTGTCTCATTTTGTTTAACAGAGTCAGGATCAAGATTCCGTCGGCTCCGTAGATGGGAAGCCAGGGACCGTGAAGGATTCCCCCTGTTGGTAAAAACACCGCTGGCGATTAAATGCAGGCTCACTTCCCAAATCCAGCCCAGAAAGGACATTTCAAATAGAAAACACTGCCACTTATGTCCGTTCATCATCTCTCTGGACAGCCGGATTGCATCACAGGATTTGATTGACGGATTTTCTGCCACGATGTAAGGCACGAGGTAATAGGAATACTTTTTTATGATGCCCCCGATGACCGTAAAAGACCACAGAAACTGAAAAATAGAAACGGTAAGCATCGTCTTGGACGCGCGGAGCCATTTTTTTACCCGTAGCAGGAATAACACACGCTGGGCCGGAACTTTTCGGTAAATACGCCCTTCCAGAAACATCCTGCGGGAGATGACAGCGAAGGTATTTACAATGAGAATCCAAAAGGATAAAACAGCAGCTAGGCAGAGAACCAGTAAAATGGCTAGAGTAACATTTTGAGAGCCAAACAGGGAATTCATACCCGATGCCAATGTGACAAGGAGAGATCCTGAGGTGACGCCATTGAGTATCTGTGCAAAGACCCCTCTGCTCCGTCCGGAGGGCACTGAAAAAGTTCAAATTATATAAGATTTAATACAATATATAGAAATATACTTTTGCAGAGTATCTATATATTGTATTAAATCGAGTCAGAGATTGACTTTTTCAGTGCCCTCCTCCGTCCGAATGCGGGGTTCTGCTTTTTGGATGCATCGATGTGTTCTTTCTCAATCTTTTTGGAAAGCTTTCTGCCGGATTCGGTGTCCCCTGCCGCAATATCTTCTGCCACATCCACAACACCTTTTGAGGTGGCCACTGGCCCGGACACCGCTGCATGGGTGAACTGCGTTGAATATGTTTTGATGGATTTTATCGAGTCAGAAAACTTGGAACCAAGGAATGCGGAAACAAGACAGATGGCAAGAAATAGAGCGTAATGCCTTTTCACCGTCTGTCTGGCCTGTTTTTTCATTTCTTTTCTTGTCAAGATCTCATCTCCATATCCGGACCACATAAGCCTGGCGGTTTAAGGGGTCTCTTTTTTGATAGTCAAAGAGCAGGAGGGTCTCCTTCCGGCTCCCGGCTCCCGCAACATCAAACTGGAACTTTTCGATGTGGGACATCTTCCGCAGATTTTTATTGGCATAGGCAGACAGTTCCCGATCCTTTGGAAGTATATTGTCATAGAGATCATACAGCTCGTCTTTGTTTACCGTGTATTCCCCGGAAAAAGACGGCCTGTTTTTGATATTTTCTCTTAAATATAAGTCGTAGGTTAACAGTTCCCGGTAAAGCGGAAGACTCTCATTCCCTGCATACCGGCAGATAAATTCCTCCAGTATCTCATAGGAGGCGATCCGGGAATGATTCATCTTGTGATATCCCTTCTCCTCATAAAAATTCCCCAGATACTGATACATGTGAAAGGGCGAGGAGAACTCATGCTCCAAATATTCCATTGTGTTGGCAAACTGCCCGCTGTTATAATAGATCTCCACCATATTCTCTATGGATTTCAGAGTCATCATATCCTCATAGGGAAGCCATTTGGTATACAGAACCTCATAGGGAGGCGTATCCTTGTATACAAGGCCATATTCATGCTTTTTCTTTTCCATATGGGAGCCTTTGAGCACCTTTAAAAATCCCAGCTGAAGCTGTTCCGGCCTTACCTTGTAAACGTCATTAAATGACGAAGCAAAGCTTTGCAGATCCTCATATGGAAGCCCTGCGATCAGATCCAGATGCTGGTGGATGTTGTGCCCCTCATTGATCTTTTTGACGATTCCTGCCACCTTCTTAAAATCCATTGTACGGTGGATCTCACGGATGGTCTCAGGATTTGTGGATTGAACACCGATTTCTAACTGGATCAGGCCGGGACGCATATCCGAGATCAGCTGCAGTTCTTCTTCGTTCAGCAGATCGGCTGCCACTTCAAAATGAAAGTTCGTGACTCCATTGTCATGTTCCTTGAGATAACTCCATATAGCCATAGCATGTGTACGATTACAGTTAAAAGTCCGGTCTACAAACTTTACCTGGGGAACCTTGTGGTCAATAAAAAACTGGAGCTCTTTTTTCACCATGGAGAGATCCCTGAACCGCAGACATTTATCAATGGAGGAAAGACAGTAGCTGCAGGAAAACGGACAGCCGCGGCTGGATTCATAATATATGATCTTATGCTGAAAGTCTTCCATATGGTCATATACAAAAGGGACCTTGCTAAGGTCCATCACCGGCCTCCATGGATTGTCTGTGATCGTTTCTCCGCTCCTCCAGGTGATGCCGTCAATCTGTGAAAGATCATCTTTTTTGCCGTGATAATAGTCCATCAGTTCCAAAAAGGTCTCTTCCCCTTCTCCTTTGATTACTCCGGTGACCTGGGGAAAACGTTTCAGCACATCTTGGGCATCATAAGATACCTCCGGGCCGCCCAGCCAGACTGGCAGGGAGGGAAAAAGCTTTTTGATCTCCCGGAGGATGCTTCCAACGTATTCTATATTCCATATATAGCAGGAAAAGCAGAGTAGATCCGGCTTTTGTTTATATAGATCCATCAAGATATCGTCTGTCTGCTGGTTGATCGTATATTCCGCGATGGTAATCTCCTCCCGGTAGGGCTTTGCATAGGCCCGCAGGCAGTAGACAGCCAGATTGGAATGAATGTATTTTGCGTTGATTGCAGTAAGTATAACCTTCATCTTGTCTCCTGTATTTATATGATCTCTGCCCCAAATGGCATCAATGCTAATTTTGCTATCTTAAAGTGCTGAAGCCCAAACGGGATGCCGATGACAGTGATGCACAGAAAAGCCCCCATGATAGCAGAACCGGCAGCCATAGGAAGTCCTGTGACGATCATCCAGATGATATTTAACAGCATGGAGCCGGCACCTCCGCCGTAGCGGACCTCTTTGCCGAACGGCCAGAAGCTTAAGGATGCAAACTTAAAGCACTGGACACCCACCGGGATTCCCACAATGGTTATGCACCAGAGACATCCTGCAAGGCACCATCCCAGTCCGCTTACCAAACCTCCGCAGATAAACCATAATATATTTCCGAAACAGCCCATAATCTCTCCTCCTAATCTCTTGTCCTTTTGCTCTTAAAGTAAATGAAATCATCAATGGCAGCAAGGATATCCTGAAAATCTTTTCTTGGTGCCAATTCAATATATTGTCTCAGAAGTTCCCGTTCCTCTTTCTTATAGGGACCGTAAAAAATATCAAACAGGTTATGTCCCCGCAGATAAATCTTGATCTCCTCCATATGAGCTTTGACATCATCAGGGGATGTCAGCGTTCTTCCGAGCACCTCCATCAAATGCCTGCCGCTCTTAAGACGGTGTAGGTATTCCTGCCACTTCTGAAACAACGTTTCATAAAATTCTTCCTCTGTATTGATAAGGTTTAATTTTACCATAACTGCAGGATTCAGAAAATAGTTTTCAAAGGAATAGTATTTCAAGATCAGCACGTTTTTCCTGGTAACTTTAGGAAGAGGGTCCACATCGGATATGCTCCGCTCGTCGTAATACCTGCAGAGCTGTTTTCCCAGGACATCCGGATCTTTTCCGTCGCTGTCCCGGATCATTAAAAACTGGTCCTTCAGATAAATCTGGTTCATATATTTTAAGTTTGCATAGGTCTTGATGTTGGTGCAGCTGTTTGTGGTTATGATAGCGATTCGCTTTAGCCGTCCGTTTTCATCACAGACCTCGGAGTAATAATGCTCCAGCAAAAGAGGAAGGCGGCTTTTGTCCTGTTTTCCTTCCACGATAAAGACAAAATTCACATCCATCAGGTCCGCGGCGGTGTAGCCCAGATCATTGAGGATGACTCCCAGATCTGTTTTTTCCCGTACAACGGAATAGGCATCCTTATCGAGAAGGATCTGTCTGATCTGGCGGCTGTTAAAGTTAAAGATCAAGTTCGGCGCATGGGTGGTGAACATGACCTGATTCTTTTCGGAAAGCTTGTAAAGAAGGTCTCCCGCCGCCTTCTGGAGCTCCGGATGCAGGTAGATCTCAGGGACCTCCATCATGATGATACACGGGATTTTAGCGGATTCCTCCACATAGGCTTCCAGCAGCGACAAAATATAGATGCTCCTTATGCCCTTTCCCTGCTGTTCCACGGTCCTGGCTCCTTGGTGTTCTCTGCTGTAAATCATGGAACGGACCTTAAGCAGAGCATTCATGTCGTAGTTCATATAATAAAATACATCGCCTACTCCTCCATTTTTGTGGAAGCTTTTATTGACCTTTTCCACAAAACGGTCCAGATTCAGGTGATACAGCTTGTATTCAAATAACTTGGACGTCTCGAATGCGTTTAATTCCTCCGGCATTTTCTGATGGATCAGCCCGATGCACTGAAAGCAGTGGGTGCACTGCTTCTTCCTGTCAAACATGCAGCAATCGGAGCGCATCTGGGTCAGCAGTTTATCCTCCTGGCTGATGAACAGATCTTCCTGGATCTGGGAGATGTCCCGCTCCGTGTCCATGTAATAGATCTTTGGAAAAACTTTCGGGATATAGGGATTGTTTTTCTGGAATCCATCCTGATACAGGATCCTGCCATTTCTGTTGGCTATGAAAGAAAAGGTCAGGCTGCCATCCTGAAATGATGGGAGGCGTTCCCGGAAATTCTTCTCCCATATCTCATACCTCTTATAGTGGCTTACGATCCCTTCTGAGTGGAGAAGCTTTAAATCCTCCTGGGTGATGGAAAGGCTGATGCCGATCTCGATATTCTGTCCTGATGAGTGGAAATCATCTTCCGTGATCTCATACTGCCCTCCGGCTGCCCGCACGGCATCTAAGACAGAGCTTTTTCCCGCGTTATTTTTGCCCACCAGAATCAGAGCATTTTCGATATTGGTCAAATGCATGGTTTTAATAGATTTAAAGTTGTGAATAGAAAGGCTGGTGATCTGCATAAAGAATTCTCCAATCACATCAATATATTCTTATTCTATCATATATCCTGTTCCGGAAGTACTTCATCTTCCCCATGCGTAGAAAGTTCTTTAATATCACAGATGAGAGATATACGAAACAGCTTCTGTACTGTCT
Organism: Anaerostipes faecis; assembly: GCF_910574135.1. Classification (NCBI taxonomy): domain Bacteria; kingdom Bacillati; phylum Bacillota; class Clostridia; order Lachnospirales; family Lachnospiraceae; genus Anaerostipes; species Anaerostipes faecis. The sequence continues at coordinate 17,614 of NZ_CAJSYK010000026.1, forward strand.
TCTTCCTCTTGGTATAAGAAATCAGTATCCATTCGTTATCAGAGTCTGTCAAGAATCTTCCTCCATGAATTCAAAGCCGTTCACCGCAGACAGATCGATCAATTTGACCACAGTTTCCTTTTTCAGTAGATTGCCTTCTTTTCTTCCAATTCTGCATGTCTTTCCAATCAGCTGCCGGAGCAGGTGAAGGTCCTTTGGTTTTGCTTCTTTCGTGACAACCTCCACTTCATTCCCTGTCAAATCATCCAGGCTGATATGGTACAGCTTTGCAAGTTCCGCCGCTTTATCTAAGGATGGCATTCCCTGTCCGCACTCCCAGTTAGAGATGGTCTGCCTGGTAACGGATAAAAAATCTGCCACTTCCTGCTGGCTGTATCCCTGTTTCTTTCTAAGTTTTAATAATTTTTCTTCTATCATACAAACGGTGCTCCTTTCTGTGCCATCATTATATTGAATCCCACAACAAAGTGCCAGCAAATCTGTTTGGAACTTTGTCAAATTTTTTTGGCAAGCCTGAAAAACACAGGAAGATAGTACAGTCCTGTAGCAGTTATCATGCCTCCGCACAGGATCATCAGAAAGATCTGGACGGCCCTTGGCATTCCGGGAAACAGGAGGAAAAATCCCATGCTCCAGTAGGTGATCATGGTAGCTGCCTTGCCTATGAAGGCTGCCCCGTCCAGTTTTTTTCCATTGAGCTTCATGGCGGTCAGGTTGCCCAGGAGCATATACAGTTCTTTGACAATAAAAACGAGAAACAGGTACTGGAAACCATGGATTTTGCGGATCAGGCAGAAGATCACCGCGCCCAGGGTCAGTTTGTCAGCCACAGGGTCCAGAGCCTTGCCAAGCTCCGTGACCTGGTGAAGCTTTCTTGCGGCAATTCCATCAAAGAAGTCCGTGACACCTGAGAGAATGAGCACAGCCAGGGCCTTGTATGTATCTGTCACAGAATGCGCGTTGATATAGAGATAGATATACGCAGGGACCAGCAGGATGCGGAAGTATCCCATAAGGTTTGGTATTGTAGAAAGTTCTTTTTTCTGAAACATTTGGATGGCTCTCTCTTTCTAGTTCTTCTCTCTTAAAGTCACTTTCTTTGCCGCCTGTCTCCGCTTCGTGTCAGACATGGCAGAATAGTGTTTTCTTGTAGTATTCACATCGTTATGCCCCAGGACTTCGGCCACCAGGTAAATGTCATCGGTTTCTTCATAGAGGGCTGTTCCATAGGTGCTCCTAAGTTTATGAGGAGTGATCTTTTTCAGCGGCGTCACCTGTTTTGCATATTTTTTTACAAGGTTCTGCACAGCCTGAACCCCGATCCGTTTCCTCTGCATGGAGTAAAACAAAGCATTCTCATGCCCTTCCCGGGGGATTATTTTGCTCCGGGAGCCTTCGATGTACTGAATCAGTGCGTCTGCCACTTCCTCCCCGAAATAAACGGTCATTTCTTTCCGGCCTTTTCTAATCAGGTGAAGTCCGTTGTTCTTAAAATCCACATCGTTCATATCCAGTCCTACCAGCTCTGAAACACGGATTCCGGTTCCGAGAAGCAGGGTTATAATAGCCAGATCCCGTTCTTTTGTTTTTTCATAGTACATCCGTTTCTGTCCGGTTAAATTATCGCCGCCTCTCTCGATAAAGTCCAGCAGGGAGGCAACCTCATCCGCCTCCAGACGGATGATCTCCTTTTCATGGATCCTTGGCATATCCACCAGCAGAGTTGGGTTTGTCTTGATCAGCTGGCGTTTATAATAATAGGCATAAAACGTTCTCAAAGAGGACATTTTGCGGAAAATTCCCCGTTCTGTGTTCTGCATCCGTTTGTCATCGGACACATAGGTTTTTAAATACTCCATATATTCTTCCAGGTCCACTGATTCAATCCTATCCAAATCTTCAGGTTTGAAATCCAGTACCGTATAATTTTTGTATACTGGGTTTTCATCCATCAGAAAGTGGAAAAACACCCGCAGGTCGTACGCATATGCGATCCGGGTCCGTACCTGGGTCGTGGTATCGATCGCCCGGAAAAATTCCTTTGAAAAAGGAGGCAGTGTCCGGATCAGTTCTCTTAACTTTAAGGTCTGCTGCACGCTCAGTTCATCGTAATAAGATTGAGGTTTCATAATGTCTTTAAACTCCTTTCCGTGTCAAGCGTTCTGAAAATTATTATAGCACAAACAGGACAAGCCCGCTTCAACAACATAAAAAGACCCAAGTACAGTCGATTATGCTATACTTGGGTCGGAAAAGACGATATATAACTGGTGACGGCTATACATGAGTCTTGTTATTTAAGACAAGCCAAATGATCAGAGACAGCGGATCATATCTCTTGTGATCTCCTCCAGAGAATTTGCACCGCACATGGCCATGGTATCCTGAAGCTCTGCTCCTATTTTCTCAATATATGTATGGACACCCTCTGCTCCGCCTCCATACACGGCGGTCACAAACGGACGGCATATGATGACCCCGTCTGCCCCTAATGCCAGTGCCTTGAAGATATCGGCTCCGGAACGCAGTCCGCTGTCAACCAGGATCTTTATAGAGCCGTCTAACGCTTCTGCGATTTCCTCCAGCACTTCTGCCGTGGCCGGGCACTGATCCAGAACACGCCCCCCGTGATTGGACACAACGATGGCTGAGGCACCCGCCTCCTTCGCTTTTAGCGCACCCTTGACCGTCATGACACCCTTTACGATGAAAGGAAGTCCGGCTTCTTTAATGATCTCTGTCAATTCTTCCGTCGATTTTCTTCCGGCGGGAGGCGTCATATTTTTTAAGAAAGGAAGCCCGGCTGCGTCCACGTCCATAGCCACCGCAAAGGCACCGCAGCTGTGAACCTGAGAAAGCTTCTCCCGTACCGTCTCCAGATTCCATGGTTTTACTGTGGGCACACCCATGCCGCCGGCTGCCTTGATGGCCTGAGTGGCTGCCGTCATCACTTCCGGATTGACTCCGTCACCGGTAAAAGCGGCAATCCCCGCCTGTGCACAGGCCGAGACCAGGACCTCATTGTAGGACACATCTGTGTATTTATCGCCATAGTGAAGATTCACAGCGCCTACGGGACCGGCAAAAAACGGATAACGGAATGTCTGTCCAAATAACTCAAGTGCGGTGCTCACCGGCTGGTTTCCAGACAGGGTATCCATATTTACCCGTATCTCCTGCCATTTCTGGTAATTGCGGATAGCTGTGTCCCCTGATCCTTTTGCTCCCGGTCCCGGGATCTGGCTGCCGCAGGCTTTTCCGTTGCACACAGGACAGGCCTTGCAGTAGGCCCCCATACAGGTTCTGGCTGAAGCCAGCAATTCTTCATAAGTCATATGTTCCTCCAATCTGTATTTAAAATGTGATACCATTTTATCATCAGGCACAGGAAAAGGCAATCAACTCTCTGCGAAGGCTGAAAGCCATAAAAACAGTGACCGCAGCTGCCAGGATGATAGGAAGAAAACAGATCCCCTGTCTGCAGGTGCCTAGGATAAAACCCTCTTTTGCCTTTCCAAGGGCGAGGTAAAGGGAGGAATACACTGTATAACACCCAAACACAAAAAATGACAGTCCGTTTGTCCTCAGTGCTTTCCGTCCCACATCAATCATGACAAGGTCATCCTTTGTAAACTGGGATATGGTGGATGCGGAAAACAGGGCAACGGACAAACCAAAGATGACACAGAAAACGGTTGACCATAGGACCATGGTCCGGATAGCCTCATGCAGGCGGTCATACTTTTGTCCTCCCTCTGATTTAAATCGTTATCTTTTCGCTTTTCTGTATCCTGCCTGCTGTGCTTCCTTTTCACTCTGGAACTTCACAAGATACTTAGAGGATTTCATTTTTTCATAATCTCTCTGCCCAGGACAGTGATAAACTTTGGACCTGGAATTACCGCAGATATAACTTGAGGTACTTTCATGACTGCTTTTTTCGGAAGATGTTCTCTTTTGGCCGGATACCGCTTTTGATGCCGTACTCTCACCTGTTTTGTAGTCAATGGATATACCTGGCTGCACATTATATACAAAGACATTAAACTCTATTGCTTTTCCTTTATCCTCCACGGATTTCGCTTCCATCTGAACACCTTTTGCTACCAGATCCTTCTTTTCATAGACCGGAGTGACCCGGTACAGAACATGGTTTCCGGTTTCCTTTACGTAGTCGGCCACCATGTCTTCAAACGGCAGCATTCCGTCCACGTTCATGGCTCTGGTTCCTGTGATGAGATTCTTTTCATTTGCATTTTCTCCGGTGAGCTGATAACCGATCAGATGGCAGCGGTTATAGAGATACTTGCCGTCTACACTGCTGTATTTAACGGTATGCCACCCCGTGGGTTTCACCATTCCGATGGCTCCGCGTTTTTTTGTGGGCATGATGTCTTTTCCGATGTTTGCTTCGGCTGTGCCGCATCTGCCCAGAGAATCCAGTTTACTGTAGGACTCGTAGGATTTGGATTTTAAATCCTTTGAAGAAAAATCAGGGCTGTTGTTATTTAGCTCCACATACATTTTGCCTGAATAGTCGGGGATATTGTCTATGGACACATTCTGTGTTTCGGTCTTTACCGTCATTTTGACAGCTGAACCGGATTTGTCAGCTGCCTGGCACGCTCCAAGGCTGAGTGCCAGGATCAGGGTCAACAGTGCGGCTGAGATTCTATTTCGCAGTTTCATAGTGATGGTTTCTCCTTTGTATATCTTTCTTTTGTGATGTGATGGGTGGATCCTTCAAACTCCTCGGTTTCTTCCAGATGCCATGCTGACAGATCCAGGTCAAAATACAGGTCTGCCGGATAGATCTTATTCCAGCGGAATAGGATCAATTCTTCAATACGGTCTTCATATTCCTTTACCGGACAGTCTTCCACCAGACAGTAATCCCCGGTGTCTGGCTTTTCTAAGAAATCATCGCAGACCACAGCATTTGGGATATCTTCATAGAGCTCATAGGTGTAAGAGTTCATATATAATCTGGTGTCCTTTACCATGTCTTTAATAAAAGCCCTTAGCCCACGGTCCTGGCTCTGCCTTCTGCAATGGAATAATAGGCCGTTTTTGTCGTCCAGACAGGTGATCAGTTTCATGACAGGTTTTCTCCTTTCTCTCTAGGCAGCTTCTTCCCTTGTGACCTTGGTGATCCACTTCCAGCGGTGCAGCCTTATGAATACAGGGATTGCCTTATAAAGCTGATCCCATTTCAGCAGGAAGAAGACAATGATCGGGGGCAGATGCAGGACAAACGCGGCAAAAATGGAGATCGGCAGCAGGATCAGCCACATGCTGATCAGGTTCATTTTCATGCTGAAGCTGGTGTTGCCTCCTCCGCGGATAATACCGTTATCGCAGGACATCTGATATGCGGTCCCAACAGTTGTCACCGACAGTATTGCCATAAACTGCATGGAAAGTGCCTTTGCCTGCGGGGAGATCTGATACAGGGACAGGATCGGTTCACGGATCAGGAAAATGGCCAGTCCCGATAAAATGCCGATGGAGAGGAATAAAATCTCCAGGGTTTTTACCATAGGTTTTATATTCTTTTCTTTTCCCTCCCCGATGGTCCATCCGATCATGATCCCTGAGGCGCTGGCAGAGCCGTAGACCACCACCGTGATGATCTGAAATACAATGGTGGCAATAGAGTTGGCCGCAATGGCCGGGGCTCCTAAATGGCCGAGCACCCCGGTCTGCGCCATCTGGGCAAGGCCCCATTGTGCCTGGCTTGTGAGTACCGGAAGTGCGGTCCTTTTATAGTCTCTGATGTACGACCGGTCGATGAATACTAGCTTTTTTAAGGTCAGGTTCAGGGAATGTTCCTTGTATTTTAAATACCAGATCACGATCAAAAGTTCCACCGTGCGTGAACAGAGCGTCGCAACGGCTGCGCCCCGGATACCCAGCTCCGGAAATCCAAAATTGCCGTAGATCAGGCATGAGTTCAGGATAATATTCAGGATCAGCGTAGATGCTGAGATGATATATCCTATTTTAACGATCCCGACGGATCTCAGGGATGCCGTCAAAATATTAGTCACTGTAAACATCAGGTAGGTAAAACAAATAATCTGCAGATACTTCACTCCTTCTGCAATGACAGCGGCGTCATTGGTGAGAAGGCCCAGGATCTGTCCTGGGAAGAACAGAATCAGCAGAAACATGACTGCAGCAATACCGCCGCCGAAGCGCACTGTGGTCCCGATGGTATGTACGATGGGCTCAAACCTGTCTTTTCCGAAATACTGGGTTCCCATGACCACTGCCCCTTCCGAGGCACCCACCACCAGCATCTGTAAAAAAAACTGTATCTGGTTGCACAGGGCCGAGCCGGACAGAGCCGTCTCACTGTAGGAACCAAGCATCAGGTTATCCGCCAGATTGACGCCGTAGGTGAGCAGATTTTGCAATGCCAGCGATAACGTCAGCAGAGCAAAGGTTTTATAAAAAGATTTTTCAGATATCATAATAATACTCTCATCTTTCCTTGATAATTATCTTTATTATACCAAAAAGCAATCAAGATATCTTCATTATTTTGTATAAATTTAAATTATTTGATAGTCTCATTATAATGAATGGATAGAAAAATGATCCATGATAACGTCTCATGGATCATTTATTCTGCTTGTCTTACTTTTGAAAAGAGTATTAACATTTTCAAAGAAAGCTTATTTTTAAATTATCCCAGCTTACCAGTCTTTCCAGTTCCGCTTTTGCAGATTGAAATGTACCGTGTGCATAATAGCCAAGTGTCATGGTTATGTTAGCGTGTCCCATGAGATATTGCAGAGTATTAGGGTTCATTCCTTTGTTTTCCATATTCGTACAATAGGTATGTCTGAATGAATGAGGTGTGATGTTCGGTAACTTGTTCTTTAGTATTCTTTGGAGTGCTTGATAAGCTCTTTCTGCCAATGGAAGTTCTCGTTTTCCGTTCTTTGTTTTTGGAGTATCAATATAGTAGCCGATTTCGCTATCTCTTAATAGCTGGTGGTCTATATTGAGTATTCTGTTCTGCATATCAATATGCGTTGTCAATCCACAAAATTCAGAAATATGAAGTCCCGTTTCTAACAGAAGCACAACCGGTGAAAGCGGTATGCTTTCATGTAAAAGCAGGGTGCAGAGCAGGAAAGAGGGGATTGAACAAATCATGCTCTACGTTACTGCTTGTTATTCTTCTTCAATTTCTAAGGCAATATCAAACCCTAAAATCATTTTGATAAGTGCTTCTCGGATAAGTCCTTTTAACTCCATATCTACAACAATATAAACATTACCGTATTCATCATAGAGTGGACGCAAACAGCACTTTGATATGAATTGTGTCGGTTTTGAAAAACTCCACTTCTGAAAATATTCTGTTTTTTTGCAATCTCGGTGTCACTCATGTCCAAGAAATAGTACATCAGTAAATTTTCACAGTTACGTTCGGACAGCTTTTTCAAGGCTTCTGCCAATTCATCATCACAAATACGAATATCATTACCGCCTTTCCGTTATGACGTGAAAAGTGTTTATCCCTCTTTCCGCACCATATAGGGAATGGCAGGTATGATTTGTTAAGTTGAAACCAGAAAAAATCGAAAAAACTTTTTAATAAAATGAAAACAGCCCGTGTGAATGTAAGTACACAAACGGACTGCTTTGTAAATGTTATTGATATGAATTTTATATTCTTGTAAAGGGTATAATGATTGTAATACTGGACTGAAATATTTCTTCAGTTGATTCCATGATTTAGTTACCATGTTCAATATATCGGTTGATGAATATTTCTATCCGCCAGAGAAAGTTGGCAAAAGTACAGCTCGCCGTCAGATAGAAACATCACTTGATTTATTGAGTGATAACGAATTAAAAATTATTCAAGGTACGATTGACGGTATCTTGAACAGCAGGGAGAATAAGAAGTAATCAGCTTCTTATTTTCCCTATTTTCCTTTTAGCTATGTTTCTTCAAGAATTATTTGTTGATGTGCTTTGCAGGAAACAAATAAGAGCCGACAATCTACAAGTTACATTAACCTATAAATTATCGGCTCTGCGTCTTTGCGTCTGGCTCTTGATTTACACTCGATAAGGATAAAAATAGATATGTATCGGCAGGAGCATAGATTTTCTCCTGCCACGCCTATATTTAGGCGGTTTGACGTGTAGTACGCTTCATATTTCGGACAATTGTACGCAAGAGAATATCGCCAAAGCTTCCAGCGTTTCTCTTTCTTCTCTACAAAAGCTGTTCCGGTATGTCTTCGACCATAGTGTCAACGAGCATATTACCAAGAGAAAAATGACACTTGCTGCGGAAGAATTGCTTTCTGGAACTGCTTCTGTGGCAGAGTTAGCAATGAAATACGGATATAGTTCCACAGAAGCCTTCAGCCGGGCTTTCCACAAGGTGAACTGCTGTCTTCCTTCCGACTACCGGAAAGGATACGGCGCCCAATCAGCCTTCAATCCGCCTACTCTCAGTGAAAAAGGCGTTAGTTGGGAAGCACCTGCCCTCATTGAAGCTATGCACAGTATGGAGGACTGTTTTGTAATCTGTTTTGATATTGCTGGGATGATACAGATCAATGAAATATCATGGGAAGCAGGAGATCAGGCTTTGGTGAAGACAGCCCAACTAATTCATGCGCACAAGACGGACTCGATGCGGCTGTTCCGAATTGGCGGTGATGAATTTGCTCTTGTGACACCATTCGACCGCAGTGAGAACGCCGAGCGTCTGGTAGCCTCCGTGCTTGCCCACAACGGAGAGCCATTTCTTTATAAAGGGCAGTCGATCCCTCTGCGCTTGTGGGGCTGGTATGACAGAAATACAGCAGTCAGCGTTTCGTCTGATCCAATGAGCCTCCTTCATGACCAAATGAAGCTATTCAGCGGTTACATAAGCGACCGTTTCCAGCACAAGAAGACACTTGCATTCTGTGGTTACGCAACAGGCGTACTTTACTAAATCGCCTTGCTGTTTGCCGGCTCTTGGACAGGAATTCTGTCTGCAAGAGTCATAGACCGCTTTGGAAAAGGGGTAAGAACAGCACCGAGAGATGTAATGGTCGCAGAGAGCGCTGATAAAAAAAGTATGGGTAAGGCATTTGGCATTCACAAAATGCTGGATATGGCAGGATCGGCTGTCGGTATTCTGTTGGCATTCCTGCTCGTAAGGAACATTGGAAACAATGGATACAAAACGGTGTTTGCTGTTTCAATTATTCCGATTGTAATTGCATTACTTCTCTTTTTCTTTATTCATGAGAAAAAAGAAAAGCATGAAACAGCACAAAGGGAATATTTTTGGAAAAACATCTTCAAACTGGGCAGTCGGCTAAAGCTTTATCTGTTTGTAACTTTTCTGTTTACTCTGGGAAATTCTTCAAACAGTTTTCTACTGCTCCGTGCCGCAGATATCGGATTTGACAGCAGCAATACCATCCCGCTTTACTTCATCTATAACCTGACGGCTTCTCTTTTGGCGATTCCTTGTGGAAACCTGTCTTTCTGATTTTTGTAATTTATGGCGTGTTTACTGCCATGACAGCAGGTGTGGAACGGGCATTCATCGCGGAAATTGCTCCGCCGCAGTTAAAGGGGACGATGCTGGGGCTGCACTCCACCCTTGCCGGGATTGCCTTGCTGCCTGCAAGTGTAATTGCTGGGCTTCTGTGGGATGGAATCGGGGCTTATGAGCCTTTTGTATACGGCAGCTTGATGTCCCTATTCTCCGCTGTCATTTTGGCAACAAAACTACGACAAACACCTAAAGCGATAAGTTGAGTTCTTTTCTATTACAAAACTAATTAAAGAAATTAAACTTTTTTTCTTCGTAATCTTATAAATATATTCTTCTGGTATAGGGCGTTTATTCCCGAAGATCTTTTTAAAATTTGCCTGCACCTCCGGATCTGTGCTGTTCATAGCTTCATCAATCGTTGCTTCAATATCAGCTCGTACATCAGCATACGATAAACCGCCAGCTTTTGCACCAGCTTTCAATGCTTTTTTAATATCTCGTTTTTCAATCCTATCATTAGAACCAACTCCCTAAAATAAAGTTAATCTTCTTTTTCAAAAATTAAATCTATCTTTCGCATACAGCCTTTTGCGTCAATTTCTGTGGGTACAAACCCTGCGTAGTGATACCCCGTTTTTGCGTAACTGTCAATAATTTCTTTGTGTTTATCAGTACAAAGGAATACAACTCCTTTCGCATTATAGTTAATTTCTACATACTCATATTTTTTCATTCTTCAAAACTCCTCGTATAATAAGTTTGTAAGCAAGAAAAACAGCTTACAGACTTATTCTTTTTTTGTTAGACAGAAGGATAATTCTAAACATCCTTTCCGAAGATTCTTCTTCCATAATGCTGGCTCATCCATTCTCTGTCTATTGGTTAATAAGTTACTTTATAGTCATGGCCCCAGATGTTACAATAAGGTTCAAAAGAACTGTAGCTATGGTCACTGCTTTCAAATACAAACTTATCTTTGGATTTATTGACTTTTACAAACTGGGATTTGTTTATTCTTGAAGTCAAAAATCAGCACTTACTCTTTCTTTTTTATCATGTAAGATTGTAAGCTCTTTTGACAGCCATTCTTTTCATAAAATGCTTCTGCTTCCGGCTGTGCGCCAAAATATAATAAGGTCGGCGTGTTCTCTTTTGCAAGCTCAAGAAGCCTGCTTCCAATCCCCTGTTTTTGATATTGTGGAAGAACAAGTAACTCTGTAATTGTTCCAAAATAGTAACCGTCGGAAAGAATACGCAAACACCCTACTAATTTTTTATTGTCATAGGCTGTTATATTCAGTGTTTTAGACAATGCTTTCTTTGTCTGTTCCATTTCATAATCACCTTGCCATACTTGATTGACAAAAGAAATAAACATTGATACATCAAGGTCTTTATCGTCTACTTTGTAGTCCATTACTGTTCCTCCAAATTCTAATTTATCAATTTCGTATCTTCTTGCATTCTTCTATTTTCAAATCATTACCCTCAAAGATAAAATTATTGATGTCAATCGATAAACATATTAGAACGCAAATTATAGTGTCTGGTTCTAAAGAATTTATCTTTTTTGTAGAATTATAGCAATAAAATTCAGATAATCTCCACCGCCAGCTTCTATTGCTTTACGGTCATTTATTGCATATTCATTATTTTGCTTTATCCAATCCGACCAAACTTCCGAATTACTTTCCATTTCATATATTGAAATTAAATCTGCCTTTTTACAATGACTAATTATGTTAGACCAATATGTTATATCATGTATATAATCAAGTTCTTCTGGTGTCCATGATAACAATAACTCTTCTGGAAGTTTGTCATGGCAATCTTTCTTCATGCCAGGAACTGTGATATAAACAAACCCACCTTTCTTAACAAATGGAAGCAATTTTTCATCTAAATATATAGGGTCACGTCCAAAATAATTATATGAATCTGTACTTACTACAGCATCAAAAAACTCTTTCTCAAATTTAAGTTCATTGGCGTCAGCTTTTACAGATTTAATTTGTGCAGAAGATAACCCCATTTTTTTGAAAAATTCTTCATTTTCTTTTGGCTCACTCCATAAGTCAACTGCAAAAACAACAAATCCATATTCTTTTGCAAGAAATACAGAAGTTAAACCTTGTCCACTTCCAAGGTCACAGACATAGCTACCAGACGGGATTTTATGATTTTGTAATAGTTCCTCTTGTAATTTTATAGGATTCGGTCCCATAATTTTTGTCTGTAAGTCGGGTGTAAAATATTTTTTACTGCGAATATATTCCATTTTCTCATCTCCGTTATTGTAATATTTTAATAGTTAATATTTGTGACTTATAACAATATTCATTTTGAGTTTCTCTGCTGAAATTAAAAAGTTATATTTGCATTTAGGACAGAATAAAGGATTATTTTACTTTCTCATTTATAATATATTTCTTGACAAATTGTTTAACGTGTGTAGTTAATTGAGTTTTTAAATCCCAACAATTTTCAACTGCATCTGCTACACTTATCCATAGAAATAATGGCGCATAATATTCAATAGCAAGCTGTTTTGTATCACACTCTTGAAGAACACCTTTTTCAATCATTTCATTAAATATATCTTCTATATAACTGATAGGACCATTTACAAGACATTTTTGATAAAGCATATTCATTTTTAAATTTCTATATTGCTCTAGTATTAACATTTTGCGAAAATTAGACGCAAATTCATCAGTCACCCAAAAATCGTATTGTGCAAGAGTAAATGTTATTAGACTTTCAATAGTTGTATTTCTGTATGCATTAGGGGTTACCTCTATTGTGCTTTCTGGTAATTGATAATCCTTAGCTCGCTTATTATCAATTTGATACATACGTTCTACGATACAGTCAAAAATATCTTGCTTATTTTTATAATGTTTATATAATGCTCCTTTTGTCATTCCCAAGGCTTCCGCAATCATACTAACAGAAACAGCCTCATAACCATTCACTGCAAATAAGTGTAGTGCAATTTTTAATATATTTTCTTTTGTGTCAGACATTTACAACCTCCTTCTTTAGTAAACGAATGTTTACTTCTGTAAACCATTATAGTAAACACTCGTTTACTTATCAAGTAATATAAAATGTAGTGTGCCTTTGGTTCATAGGTTGATTTCTCAATCGCTGGTGCTTTGTGCCTTGCACCATATTTCCTACATACATTTCTCTATGCAAAATACTGTTGAAGAAAAGGAACGTCATTTTAGGCGTTCCATAGTCTATGAAATATTCAATTTTTTTCTTATTTCAATACTGATGTGCCGTACCATATCTTTACATATCCAGAAAAACTTGCGTATCAAGTCTCATTCATTGGTAGTAAATTAATGTTTTTGTTTCCTTGAAAATGCTGATAGATACTGTGTTTTAGCGGATAATCAGATTTGTATTGCGTTTTTATACTAAAATGACATATAATTCAAAATTTTATAATATATGATGCACTAGACAAAAAAAGTCCGTGAGAATATCCCACGGACTTTCTTAGATGATAAATGATTGGAAAATGTACAGAGCAATCATAAAATATTTCTGATCACTTCTCTTTTTCTGCGATGACCTGTTTGAGCAGATCCACGGTCTGGTCAATGCCTAGAAGACTGCTGTTGATACAGAAATCGTAGGCTTTGGCATCGCCCCATTTGTTTGAGCTGTAGTAATTATAATAGCTGGCCCTCTGTTTATCCTTCTTTAGAAGAGCTTCCTTGCTTTTGGCTTTCGGGATCTCGTATACTTCTTCGATCCGTTTGATCCTGTCTTCAAAAGGAGCGTGGATAAAAATACTCAGGCAGTTATCAAAATCCTCCAGTGCATAGTCGGCACATCTTCCGACAAAAACACATGGACCTTTGCTGGCTATGTCCTTGATGGTGTCAAAGGCGGCCAGAAATACTTTGTGGTTCAGCGGAAGGTCAAAGGAATTGGCGTTATATCCTAAAGAATATGGGTCCATGACAAGGGAATATAAAAAGCTCGTGGTCGGCTTCTCATCAAAGCTTTCAAAAATCTCCTCACAGATTCCGCTTTCCTTTGCCGCAACTTTTAATAACTCCCCGTCATAAAAAGGAATATTCAGATCCTCTGCAAGCTTTTTCCCTATCAAATGTCCGCCGCTTCCGTACTGTCTTTCAATCGTAATAATCGTTTTTGTAGCCATATGAACCGCTCCCTTCTTTTCAGTAACTTCATTTAAGTTACATCCATTATACCGCATCTTGGGAAAAAAGTACACCCAGGGGCATACCGTATTTTATACGGTTTCTACTACATAAGACCTTCTTTTTTTACCCATTCCCTGGCAAAATCAGCATCTTCCTTCATCTGTTTTGACAGACGCTCCAATGAATCAAACTTCATTTCCGGACGCTTAAAGCAGAGAAGCTCCACAGAAATAGGTTTGTGATAAATATTTTTATCAAAATCCAGGATATAGGTTTCCACGCCCATATGTTTCTTACCTTCAATGGTCGGTTTTACTCCGATATTGCTGATCCCGTAATAGACCTGGTCCTTGATGGTGATCCTGGAAACATAGACTCCGTTGGGCGGAAGCAGCTTTTCAGGATTCGGGATCTGATTGGCAGTGGGAATTCCCAGAACATCCTTGCCCATATGGTTTCCCTTTACAACAGGACCGTAGACGAGGAACGGGGAGGTAAGAAGGCGGTTGGCTTCTTCAATCCTGGCTTCTTTGAGCAGACTGCGGACACGGCTGCTGGAGACAATGCCGCCGTTCAATTCAAGCTTAGGGATCACGATCAGTTTAAAATCATACTCTCTCTGCATTTCCTTTAAGAGCTCCACGTTGCCCTGTCGTTTATAACCAAAGCCGCAGTCATCCCCTACCACAAGAATCTTCATTCCGACCTTTTTGATCAGTATTTCAGTGACAAAATCCCTTGGGGAGAGCTTGGAGAATTCTTTGGTAAAAGGATGTTCGATCAGAACATCCAGTCCTTTTTTTGCAAGTAAACGCTCTTTTTCCTCTTTGGAATAGATCATATGATAGTTTTCTGACTTCAGGGTATTGACCGGGGGACGGTCAAAAGAAAAGACAACCGTTTGATATCCCTGTTTTTTGTATTTCAGCAGCTCGTCAAAAATAAGCTGATGTCCTTTGTGCAGTCCGTCGAATTTTCCAAGCGCTACCACAGAGTTATGAAATTGAAAGTTCTCCGTTTGATGTATGTATTCCATAGTGCTCCTTTCAGTAAAATATTTTATCCGGAAAGTACATGCTCTTTTGGTCTTTCCAGTCATAAATCCCGATGAAATGGCCGTCCTCATCATAGATTTTAAGACGCTGTTCTGTGCTTACAGGCAGTGTAAAGCAATCCTTTTTCAGCGGATTTCCATTATACAAGATCTTGGCATACTGTTTTTTCACTGTGCGTTCAGGAAGATCTGAAAATATCTGCTCCGGAGGAATGACCACCTCCATGATCCTGTTCTCCCTTATGAGTTCTTCGATCTCTTCCAGTGTATGGCTGCCTGATTTATAAAAACCGCTGGCTGCTGTGCGCTCCAGTGCAGTCATGCAGGCTCCGCATTCAAGCTTTTCCCCTATATCGCGTCCGAGACTGCGGATATAGGTGCCTTTGCTGCAGACCACAGTCATGTGGATGTCCGGAAGATCGAGCCTTAAATCGTTGATCTCAAAAATGGTGACAGGGCGTGTCTTCCGCTCGATCACCTTGCCTTCTCTGGCAAGCTCATACAGCTTTTTACCGCCCACTTTCAGGGCAGAATACATAGGCGGCACCTGCTCATAGTCTCCCACAAACGAGAATACGGCGTCCTCAACCTGTTTTTCGGAAACATCGGCCTCTGACTCTTCGGTGACCGTCCCCCATATGTCTTCGGTGTCTGTTTTTAATCCGAGGCAAAACGACGCCCGGTACTCTTTTTTTGTGTCGGTGAGCATGTCGCAGAGCCTGGTTGCTTTGCCCAGACAGACGGGAAGCACACCGGTGGCCTGCGGATCCAGGGTACCGGTGTGTCCTATTTTCTTTTGTTTTATGATGCCTCTGAGCTTGGCCACCACATCGTGGGAGGTAAAGCCGGGCTCTTTGTATACATTTAAGATACCATTTATCATAAGCACCTCTATAATTGTTTTTGGATTCTTGAAAGAACGGTATCGGTCACTTCAGCCAGATCCGCTTTCATGCTGAAGCCGGCGGCACGGACATGTCCTCCGCCCTTAAATTCTTCGGAGATAGCAGCCACGTTTACCTTTCCGTTGGAACGCATGCTGACTTTATATGTGTCAGCATCCAGTGCATATAAAAAAACTGCGGCCTCCACGCCTTTTGTGACTCTGAGCTGGTCGATGATACCGTTGGTATCTCCGGAACCAGCTTCCAGCTGCTTCATCTCTTCGCCCGTAAGATAGGAAAGGATGACCTGTCCGTCTTCATACAGACAGCTGTTTAATAAAGCCTGTCCAAGAACCCTGTTTTGGGTAAATGTCTTTTGGTAAAAGGTCTCGTCGATCACTTTGGAAGTGTCGATCCCCCTGGAGATCAGATCTCCCGCATACTCCATCGTCTGTTTTGTCGTATTGGAATGTTTGAATACACCGGTGTCATGTACAATGCCCGTATACAGACAGTAAGCACAGTCCAGTGAGATGTGTTCAGGGTCAAACAATTCATACAGCACTTCGCAGGTGGCGCTGGCCTGGGGTTTTAAGATATATTCCTGTCCTATGCCTTTGCTGCTGATGTGATGATCAATACAAAACGTTTTTGTTGCATTTTCATACATGGAGATAAACGGTTCGATCCGATCCAGCGAACTGCAGTCTAAAACAAAGAACAAATCATAGCGGACCACTTCTGCCTCGTGTCTGACAGAACCGGCGCCGGAAAGAAACCGGAATTCCGGTGCCGGTGATTCAAGATAAACAGCGACAGTTTTTCCGGGGAAATTATCTAAAATGTACTGCCGAAGCCCCAGACAGCTCCCAATGCAGTCACCGTCCGGGTGTATATGGCCGGTGATGGCAATGGAATCTGCAGCTTCGATGGATGATATGAATTCATTCATGATCGCTTCTCCTATTTGTTCAATTCGTCAATCTTTTTTGACATTTCCACTCCGTATTCAATGGAATCATCCAAAACAAAAGTAATTTCCGGGGTATTTCTGAGATTGATGGAATGAGCCAGTTCTCTTCGGATATAGCCGACAGCGCTGTTAAGGCCTGCTAGTGTATCGTCCTTTGCTTTTTGGTCACCGAGGACACTGATATAGGCTTTGCACTGTTTTAAGTCGGAAGTGACCACGGCATCCACTACGGAAGTCATAGGTGCGATGCGCGGATCTTTGATCTCCCGGCTGATGATGCGGCTTAACTCCCGCTGTACTTCCCCATTGATTCTAGTATTCTTAATGCTGTTCTTTCTCATTGTTTTCCTCCTGTCAAGAAGGCTTATCTAGGGATCTCTTCCATAATATAGGCTTCAATCTGATCGCCTTCCTTGATATCATTATAATTTTCAAGTACAAGTCCGCATTCAAATCCGGTCTTGACTTCTTTTACGTCGTCGTTAAAACGCTTAATGGATGCAAACTCACCCTCATGGAGGACGACTCCGTCACGGATAAGTCTTGCGGTGCTTCCTCTCTGGATCACACCGTCCAGGATATAAGAACCTGCAATAGTTCCAACTCCGGATGCTTTGAATGTCTGGCGTACCTCGGCATGGCCGATCACCTTCTCTACAAATTCCGGCTCCAGCATACCCTTCATGGCTGCCTCGATATCTTCAATGGCATTGTAGATGACACGGTATAACCTGAGATCTACTTTTTCGCCCTCAGCGGCGTCCTTTGCGGCAGGGTCCGGGCGCACGTTGAATCCAATGATGATGGCGTTGGATGCAGAGGCAAGCATAACGTCAGATTCTGTGATGGCACCGACTCCGCCGTGGATGACCTTGACTGCAACTTCCTCATTGGAAAGCTTGGAAAGGCTCTGTTTTACGGCCTCCACAGATCCCTGAACATCCGCTTTTACAATGATATTCAGATCTTTTACGCTTCCCGCCTGGATCTGGTCAAACAGATCATCCAGTGACAGCTGTGATTTTGTCTCAGAGAGCATTTTCTCACGGCCGTAGGCAATGAACTTCTCTGCAGTGGATCTGGCTTCTTTTTCATTTTCCATTGCCATGCAGACTTCCCCTGCAAACGGCACTTCACTCAATCCAAGGATCTCCACAGGAGTTGACGGTCCTGCCACTTTGACACGTTTTCCCTTATCATCGATCATGGCGCGGACTTTTCCGTGGGCGCTTCCTACCGCAATGGCATCTCCAACGTGGAGGGTACCCTTCTGTACCAGCACAGTTGCCACAGGGCCGCGTCCTTTGTCAAGCTCTGCCTCAATGACGATTCCTCTCGCTTTACGGTTTGGATTTGCTTTTAACTCCAGCACTTCCGCGGTCAGGGAGATCATGTCTAAGAGATCGTCGATTCCTTCTTTGCTATGTGCGGATACCGGACAGAAGATCGTTGTTCCGCCCCAGTCCTCAGGGATCAGTTCATATTCTGTAAGTTCCTGTTTTACGCGCTCAATATTGGCGCTTTCTTTATCAATTTTGTTGATGGCTACGATGATCTCAACACCTGCGGCTTTGGCATGATTGATCGCTTCAATTGTCTGTGGCATGACACCGTCATCTGCTGCTACAACAAGGATCGCGATATCGGTGGACTGGGCACCTCTCATACGCATGGATGTGAAAGCCTCATGTCCCGGTGTATCCAGGAAGGTGATGGTCCCGTTGTCCGTCTGTACGGTATAAGCACCGATATGCTGTGTGATCCCGCCGGCTTCACCTGCGGTGACACGGGCAGAACGGATGGCATCCAAAAGGGATGTTTTACCGTGGTCAACGTGTCCCATAACGCACACAACCGGAGGTCTGGTCACAAGATTTTTTGTATCTTCTTCGTCATCATCCTTAAGCAGCTCTTCAATGACATCCACAGTTTCTTCTAATTCCACAATGCGGTCATACTCTAAAGCGATCTCTTCTGCACGCTCAAAATCCAATTCCGTGTTAAGGTTCACAAGGCCGCCTCCGGAGATCAGAAGCTTTTTAATGATATCGTTTGCAGGAATATGGATCGCTTCCGCAAACTCCTTTAAAGTGAGGAGCTCAGGAATCTTTACTGGCTCATTTGGATCATATTCTGGTTTCTTTACTGGATCCGGCTTGATGAAAGCACCTGGTCCTGTCTTTTTCTTCTTCTGTGTATTTTGGTTTTTATTATTGAATTTGTTGTTTCTGTTCTTTCTGTTCTTTTTGTTAAACTTATTGTTTTTATTCTTCCCATTCTGTCCGTTATTATTATTGGAGAATTTCTGAGAATTCTGAGGATTCTCTTTTTTCAGGACTTTCTTATGAGTTCCCTGATTCTGACCCACTTCTTTTTCCTTCGGCTGCCTTTCCGGTTTTTTACCGGCACGGTTCTGATTCTGAGTATTCTGAGGTCTCTGCTGCCCCCTGTTGCCGCGCTGCTGGTCTCTCCCCTGCTGATTCCTTGGCTTTTCCTGGCGGTTCTCTGGTTTATTCTCTTTTTTCGTCGTTTTTTCTTCCTTTTTTACTCCAAGAGCCTTTTCAATGACCGCGATCTGGGAATCTTCTACCGTACTCATATGGTTTTTTACTTCGACATTATTTTTTTTCAAAATTTCTATGATTTCTTTGCTTTGTTTTTTATATTTCTTTGCTATCTCATGGATTCTAGTTTTTGCCATAGATTGCACCTCCATTATTCAATTTTACTATTTTCGAGTTTCCCGCGAATGGCCTTTGCAAATCCCTGATCTTCTACAGCTACCGCCGCACGGAATTCTTTTCCGATGGCGTGGCCCAGTTCGCTTCTGTCACTGAAAAAATACAGCGGCACATGATAGTATTCGCACATATTCTGGTACATCTTTTTCGTATTTTCGGAAGCATCTTTGGCCGCAAGGACCAGATATGCATGGCCGGATTTCACAGATTTTTCTACCGCAAATTCTCCGCTTACCAGATTTCTCGATCGGGCTGCCAATCCGAGAAGAGACAGAATTTTATGAGTCAAGATCCATCATCTCCTTTTCCAGCGCGTCATAGACTTCCTCGGAAATCGACGTCTTAAAAGAACGGTCAAGACCCTTTGACTTTCTCGCTTTTTTCAGGCAGGAGAGAGAACGGCAGATATAAGCGCCGCGTCCGTTGGACTTTCCGGTGGGATCGATGAAGATATCTCCATCCTTGGGCTTCACCATTCTCACAAGGTCTTTTTTCGCTTTTGATTCCTGACATCCAATGCATTTTCTCATCGGAATTTTCTTGTTCATACGATCACATCCTAAATTTTATTCGTCAATATATTCAGATTCTTCTGAAAGGAGTTCTTCCTCCTCAGCCTGAGATTCGCTCTTGATATCGATTTTATAGCCGGTCAGCCTTGCCGCGAGCCTTGCGTTCTGACCCTCTTTTCCGATAGCCAGTGATAACTGGTAATCCGGAACGACAACCTGAGCGCTTTTTTCTTCCACGTCTACCGATACAGATACAACCTTAGACGGACTCAGCGCATTTTCGATGTAGACACAAGGATCTTCATTCCAGTTGATGATATCAATCTTTTCGCCCTTTAAGTCATTAACAATCGCGTTGACTCTGGCACCGTTCATACCGACGCAGGCGCCGACAGGATCTACGTTTTGATCATTGGACCAGACGGCAAGCTTTGTTCTGGAACTGGCTTCGCGGACGATGTTCTTAATCTCTACGATGCCGTCCTGGATCTCGGCTACCTCTTTTTCAAAAAGGCGCTTTACAAGATCCGGATGTGTACGGGACACTAAGATCCGGGGTCCGCGGTTGGTGTCTTTTACTTCTACGATATAAAGTTTGATCCGTTCCGTGGGCTGGAATACTTCGCCTCTGATCTGCTCGGACTTCATCAGGAGTGCATCTGTCTTGTCATCTAAGCTGACGCTGACATTCTCGCCGACATAGCGCTGTACCACGCCTGTGACAATGTCTTTTTCTTTGCAGTAAAAATGGTCAAAAACAACTCTTCTCTCTTCTTCTTTGATCTTCTGTACAATGACGCTTCTGGCGTGCATAGCAGCAATTCTTCCAAAATCTTTCGGAGTAATCTCCACGCGGACGATATCACCCAGCTCATATTTAGGGTCCATTGCTTTTGCTTTGGCAAGACTGATCTGGAGCGCCGGGTCAAAATCTTCCCCGTCTGCGGTTTCCACGACTTCTTTTTCTGCATATACGACAATATCTCCGGTCTCTCGGTCCATATTGACCACCACATTGTCTGCATTTCCAAAGTCTCTTTTGCATGCAGCAACCAGGGAATTTTCAATCGCTTCCATAATGACGTCTTTATCAATATGCTTTTCTTTTTCTAACTGGTTTAATGCATCAATTAATTCACTCATTTTTTCTGTTGTCCTCCTTTAAAAATCTAATGATAAACGGGCGGATGCCACACTTTTTGTTTCAAATTCCTGATCGGTGCCGTCGATCGAGAGAATTATTCTTTCCTTTGAATATTCTTTTAAAATACCGGTAAACTCTTTCTGTTTGTCGATGGCCTTATATAATTTAATGTCCACAGACTGCCCGATACTTCTCTGAAAGTCTTTTTCCTTTTTTAAAGGTCTTCCGAGTCCCGGGGAGCTGACTTCCAGAATATATGCGTCTTTGATGAAATCATCGGCGTCCAATTTGGCCTCCAGTGCCCGGCTGATCAGCACACAGTCATCGATACTGATGCCTCCCTCTTTATCCGCGTAAATCCGCAGATACCAGTTGGCACCTTCTTTTACATACTCCACATCAACAAGTTCAAAGTGGTTTTCATCGATGATCGGTGTCACAAGTTCTTCTGTTTTCTGTTCAATCTCTGCTTTTCCTGCCAAGTTGCCCTGCCTCCTTTTCTGCGCAAACAATAAGAGTGGACTTACGTCCACTCTTTAAGTTAAGCTTTATGTTATTGATAATTATAACACTTTCGTTTACAGAATACAAGGGTTTGTGTCGGAATCTTGTTTTTATCTTGAATCTTGAATGAAATCACAGATCAAACAGCGACAGCTGGGTAGCCTCAGGCTGTTCTTTTCCTGCGGTTTCTTTTGCCGTGTACTTTTGCGGCAGGTCCGCAAGAAATTCAGAAGATTCTTTTCTCGTGAGCAGGATCAGTTCTTCTTTTGCCCTGGTCATCCCTACATAGAACAGACGCCTCTCCTCTTCCTTATCCGCAGGATAAACAGGTGATTCCAGCGGTATGCTGCTCTGTTTTGCGCCGGCGATGAACACGACCGGAAATTCCAGTCCTTTGGACCCGTGGAGAGTCGTCAGGGTGACGGCATCCGACGTATATTCCTTTTCACCGCTTCTTTTTAAGTCTCCTTCTGTTCCCAGCAAAAGATTAGACAAAAAGGATGCCATATCGTTATAAAACAGAGTCATCTTGTACAGGCAGAGAAGGGATTCATCTTCCAAAAGACCGTTCTTTTCCATCCAGAGCTTTAAAATCTTTCCGGGGGACTCCTTTTTTAGAAGCTGTTTGAATTCTTTTTCCAGGCTTCCACAGTCAGGAAAAGCGCTCAGTGCGATCTGGAGAGCCTTCGTGTCCTTTTCATCGAGAAGAAACCGAAAGAATGAAGTCGTACCTCTTACCTTGTCCTCCTCAAGAAAACTGTCCTGCCCTGTGATGACGCATGGAATACTCTCCTGTCTGAGACATTTTTCTATGGCTCTGGCCTGATGGTGGGTTCTGTATAATACGGCAATTTCTCCAAAGCCTCTGGGATGTTCCGTTTTTACGGCATAATTCTGGGCATCCATCATATCCATGCCGCCGGTGAGCCTGTTAATTTCCTTTGCAATAAAAATGGCCTCGGACCAGTCATTTGAGACAGTGACCAGACGGACTGGTTTCCCGGGTTCACGGACGGCCGAAAGACAGCGTTTGTTTCCCGGATTCCGGCTAATCACCTGAAGAGCAGATTCCACGATCTCAGGTGTTGACCGGTAGTTTTTCTTAAGATAAATTTCATACAGGTCCGGAACTTCTTCTTTCAGCCGTGCAAAACATCTGGAATCAGAACCCCGGAAGCCATAGATAGACTGGTCCGGATCTCCGATGACAAATAATTCTTTTCCGTTTTGGTTCCAGGAAAGCACCAGACGGAATTGAATGTCGTTAATATCCTGAAATTCATCTACGAGAAGATAAGAAAACTGTGAGTTTTGTAAAACCGGTGATTCTGTCTGTGAAAGCACATTCAGGAGCAGGTCGTCAAAATCTGTAAGACCCATCTCACTCATAATTTCCTGAAAACAGACTGCCTCCTCTTTCGTCAGGCATTCTTCCATTTGTACATTGTTCTTAAAATTGGATATCTGTTTTAAAAAGTCCTTTGGCTTTTTGTCTGAATCTAAACGGGTCAGTGTTTCTTTGGCGGCTTCGAGGAGTTCTGCTTCATCGGCAAGAATAATGTCCTCACCCTGCTGTTTCAGCAGCTGAAGACAGATTGATATTGTCAATATTAGTTGACACATTTTTCTCAAGCATATCACTGACTATGCGGCCAGTTCCAAATCCTCATAATACTGCCTGCGTTTTATCATAGGTGGAAGCC
>NZ_CAJSYK010000027.1:0-37469 GCF_910574135.1 Anaerostipes faecis
TTTTTGTAACTGTTATATATAAAGTAAGGGCGAAAAGCCTGTTTTTCAAGACTTTCGCCCTTCATTATCATAGAAGAATCTTATTTACAGACTTTTTTTCATAGTCTCGGTTTTTTGTTTTTATTTATTCATTTCCTATCCTATTGTTGATTTTGTCGGTAACTATATGGTCTTACAATGGGTTTAAACGATTTGCTTTTATATCGTATATTGCAGATATAATTTTGACTGTGCTTATTTTATTGGGTGATATTAATAATTTGGTGGCGAGATTTATAAAAGGTAATTTTATGTATAATTTATACTTATGGAATTTGTTTTCACTGATTTTGAGTGTTATATTTATCATTATCAGCATTAGCTCTCATCATAAGAACAAAAAAATTAGTAATATTTTTATCAATATTGCTACAATATTGTGTGCCATTGTTTGCGTTATTCAAATAAACACAACAAATGTATAAAATGATTAAACAAATTTCAGTTTGCCTATACCTAGTGAGGTCAAGGAACAAGGCGAAGCCGATACGCCGTAGGGCAGTCCTTGACGGAACGGACATAGCCAACAGCACCATTATACAGCAGAGGACTTGAAAGGTCAGAAACCTTGCAAGTCCTCTTGTCTGTTATTTATGATAATAGAGAATTGGTGAGAATATCTTCTATTGTAGGGCGTTATGTTTTAAGTAAAGTGCTTCTTTTTCCAGTTCTTTTTCAAATGCCTTTATGTGATCGGCGTGTATTCCGTTGTTGGCATAAAAGCAATCATCAGCCTGTGAGTAGGACATCATGGTAATTTTCGGTTCAAAGGTCTTTGTATCAATTCCATAGTAATAAATGGTGACAGTTGAAAGTTCTACATGGATACTGTCAAAATCTCTTGTGAAAACGCTGTGTCTGTCTGCATAGAAAAAATCAGACGGACATTCGTAGAACTCGGAACTATCCTCTCTTAAAAATAATGGCAGTATGTGTACTTCATTTCCGCTACGGTTGACAAGGACATAAAAGCGTGGAATGAGGGCAGAGTACTGTGTTTTCATTGCAATATACATATCGTCTAAATCATCAAGAAGATACTCGGAGCAGGTGTTGTTGTAAAAGACATATTGCAGGGCAGTATCATTTCTTTGTGTATTCTCCATTGGTACATTTTCTCCGTACAGCCACCGCAAATCTACATCTAAAGAGTCGGCAATCAATTCCATTTTGTCTGCTTTGGGATTGTATTGTCCCGAAAGGTAGGAACTGAACGCTCCTTTGCTGATACCTGTATCTTTAACTATATCCACCTGTTTTTTATTTTTTGCTTTCATGGCAAATTTAATCCGTTCTGCGATTGTATTCATCTGAAAATCCCTCTCTTTCCATATCTCGTTATAACTTCTCATATCTTATCGTCTAAGGACACTATACCACAAGTTCAGAAAAAAGAAAACAAAAAGTTTATAAAAAACTAAACTTTATATTGCGGAATTAGTTTTCTTGTGCTATGATACAGTTAAGTTCAGAAATAACTGAACTAAAACGACGTCGTAATATGAATATGAAAATATGAGAAACTGACCTAACGGTTTAACGGGGAGAAAGGAACGTGTATGCAGATTACATTGACAAAAGAGCAGGTAAAAGAAGCCTTTGGAGAACTTCGCTTCATGGGTGCGGATAACTGTTACCGCTATGATAAAGATAGTAAAAAGAAAACAGAGGAAGTGGAAGCCTTGAAACTTCATCTTGGAAGTATGAAACTTGGAAACAGCGTGGATATTCGGTTGGAAGCAACGGAACTTCCCAAGATTGAGCCTTATGCGGTGGTGGAACTGGAAGAACCAGTATATGCCCCTTATGTGCAGAGAGGAAACTTTCCTGTATTAGTAGAGAAGATTACCTGTAAGGGTATCCGTCCTGTTTCAAACAAAAATATGTAGGCAGGACAATGGCAGAGCCATTGCAGATAAGGAGGTTGGGTAAATTTGGAAGAAAGAAGCGGAAGTTTTCTTCCAGAACTCCCCTACACTAACAGGGGAGTAATACGACAGAAAGAAGAATTAAGTGCTTTAATAGATTGGTGTCAGATAACCATTAAGGAAGTTCCGTTAGAAGCAGTCATAGAAGATGTGCTGAAAATACCTATGGAACTTATGGCAGTAACAGGCTATGAAAAAGGGATTGCAGGACATGAGGTTGTGGCAATCTTTGATAATATCAAGGTGCTGAAGCCAACAGGAAACGCACAGTATCAAGGCTTTCAGATTTTAATGAGTGGGAAAGGCTGTCGCAACTATGAGAATTTCTTACAACTTAATGAGGAAACATGGTTTGATTTCTTAAACAGAGTTTGTCAGTATCACATCAATTTTCCTCGGATTGATTTGGCAATCGACGATAGAAAACCGTATTTGAGTATTCCCGATTTGATTGTGCGGACAAAAGAGGGACTGCTTTCTTCAAAGTTAAGAGAGATAGATTTTCACGATTCAGGAGAACTGAAAGAGGAAGTGTTTCAGAGTAAAGGTGGAAGTCTTTATCTTGGCAGTTCAGCCAGTAATTTGAGATTGGTATTTTACGAAAAGGGATATGAACAGAATAAAAAGTATGGAACAGAAATAGATGAAAATTGGAATAGATATGAATTGAGATTTCGGCAGGAAATGGCAGTTAGCGTAGTGCAGGAATTATTGAGATATGGAGATTTGGCAGGACTGGCAATGGAAGTATTGAACAGCAAAATACGATTTTTAGAAAAGCCGACAGACAGCATAACAACACGAAAAAGACTTTATCCGACCTATCAAGCGTGGGCGGAATTGATGAAAGACATAGGCAAGGTCAAACTTACCATGCAACCTCAGAAGAAAAGCCTGCAAAAAGTATGGGAGTGGCTAGAAAAGTATGTTGCACCGTCTTTAAAATTATTTGCAGAGGTTGGGAAGATAGAGGAGAGAGATTATATCGGTAATCTCGTGGCAAATGGAGAAATGAATATCACACAGAAGCAGTTGTATGATGATTACATAAAAGCAAGAAAATTAGGCGAAAGGGGGTAATCCACATAGAAAAAGCGTTATTGAATTTAAAAGAAGTAAGTGAGTATCTCGGTATTGGAGAAACAAAGACACGAGAACTCTTGAAAAGCAGAGCCTGTCCGTTTTCCATGAAGATTGGGTATCGGTGGTATGCGAATAGGAGATTATTGGATACATGGCTAGAGCAACAGGCAAAATGCAATAAGTTGTTGAAGTTATGATTGAAAAGGGGGCGAACTTATAGTGGTATATGGTTAAAATCACAGAAGTTCCCTTTTTATTTATCAAGATATTTGGTTGATAGAAAGGGTAGAGATTATGGGTAAAGATTTAAAAGGAAAAGAATTAGGAACAGGTTTACGTCAAAGAAAGGACGGTAGATACGAAGCAAGAGCAAAGATAAACGGAATAGATATTAACTTGTATGATATTGATTTGAAGAAATTAAAAATATTGTTTGAAAAGGCAAAGGAAGAAGCAAGAAATAATATTGATATGAAACGTCAGAAAATAACGCTGAATGAATGGTTTGAGGAATGGTTTACAAATTATAAAATTCCTAATATCAAGGAAACAAGCGTGTTCCCTATGCGTAGCAAATATTATAATACATTTGGAAAAGCAATAGGAGATATGAAAGTGACGGATATACGGAACTTGGATATTCAGCGTGTTATTAACAATATGAATAAGCAGGGGAGAGCGTCTTCCAGTATGCGAGATGCTTTAGGCAGAGTTCGGGAGTGTTTGGAGTCTGCAAAGAATAATCGTATTATAGACATCAATCCATGTTTTGAAATCAATGTACCTTGGGAAAACAAAACAGCAGAAAGACGTTTTTTATCAATGGCAGAGCAAATAAGGTTTTTGCAGGAAGTAGAGCATAACTGGTATAAAGAGATGTTTTACATTATGTTTCTGACAGGTATGCGAATTGGGGAAGTTGGTGGTCTGAAATGGGAAGATATAGACTGGAATAAGAAATGTATCAACATTCAGAGGTCATTATCTTGTCAATATGAAAATGGAGTAAAGACCATGCGATTAACAAAGCCTAAAACACATAATTCATACAGAAGTATTCCGTTTATGGCGGAAACAGAAGAAATTTTGCTATCTCAAAAAGAAAAGCAGAACAGGCAGAAAAAAGCCTATGGAAATCGTTGGCGTTCAAGCGGAGAATTTGATAACTTGGTGTTTACTACTTCTTTAGGAAGTCCGGTTATTCGGAATGTAGCAGAAAAAGAAATCAAGAAAGTAGTAAAAGCAATCAATTTTCAAGAAGCAATAGAAGCGGTAAAGGAAAATAGAGAACCGATAGAATTTAAAGACCTTTATCCTCATGCAATTAGACATACATTTTGTAGCAGGTGCTTTGAAAAAGGAATGGACGCTAAAGTAGTACAAATGCTTATGGGACATCAGCATTACAGTACAACGATTGACATATATACTCATGTGACAGAAACAAAATTTGAAGAAGAAATAGCAAAGTTTGGTAGCGTGAGTGAAAAACAGAAAGTTCAGAAAAATAAAAACTCTACCCAGTGTGCATAAAGGAGTACCCAACGTAGCTAAATAAGAGGAAATTGCTTTCAATGGGAATGAAAAGTTTCTACCCAAAGATAAATTGGGTAAAATGGAAAAGCAGAATTAGGGAAAGCATAGAAAGCCTTATAAAATGGGAATTTGAGAAAACAGTAAATAAAAGTTGGCAAAACAGATGGGAAACTACATAGATTATCATAAAATATCGTGTTATTTTGGGTAATACATGGGTCAGAGGTTGGGTAGGATTTATTACCTAACTTATTAATGAAAAGATTGCTTGATGTTTAAGTAGGAAGGAAAGTGTAGACTGGACAGAAAGGGACATTGTGAAAACAAGGGTCCCTTTTGTCTTAGAAAATATTTATTTCCGAAGGGCCTATCGGCATGGTGTCCACTCTAATTTTATTGTCATATCAAAGCTCATTTAATCGTGGTAAATCAGTAGTAAAATAAGTGCTTTTTAAATTGTTATATTGCGGATAAATACAGTGTTTATGCAATAATCGGCATTTCTATATCAAATTATACAAACATTTTTTTAAAATAACATTGACAAAAAATTTGCGTTTTGATATCATGTACTTGTAAAGAAAAGCGGAATGTTACTGTGTAAGCAGGCTTAACCAAAATCTTTCAATAACGTTTATTGTTATTTAATGATTTTGGTTAAGCCTGTTTTTTTGCTGCGCAAAAAATGAATCAAGCACTGCCAGCAATCAGAACAAGCAGGAAATTCCAGAAGGGAGGTTATATTATGGGTATTTTATCACGTATCATGGGGAAATCGGAAAGTACACTCACGGAATTGGTAAAGCCGTCAAAAGAACTTGGCAGCCCTTTAATGGGTGAAGTCATCCCGTTAGAAACAGTGAATGACGAAGCTTTTGCGAAGAAATCCATGGGTGACGGATTGGCCATTATCCCGGCAGAGGGCAAGCTTTACGCCCCTATGAGCGGCATGGTAGAAGCGCTTTTTCCCACCAATCACGCCATAGCCATTGCAGGAGATAACGGTATCAATGTAATTCTGCATATCGGCATTGACACAGTGGAAATGGGCGGAGACGGTTTTGAAGCGCTGGTGCAGCAGGGTGACCGGGTGGAAAAGGGTCAGTTTCTGATCACCTTTGATATGGACAAAATTAAAAGCAGCGGTTACGAGGCTACTACCATGGTGCTACTGCCGGATAGCAGCGAACTTGGTATTTTGCATAAAAGGGACATCGGACAGATTATGCCACAGGAAAAACTTTTGTGGCTTGGCTGATGGAAAGGAATTCTTATGAGGATTAAAAGAATTTACAATAACAACGTAGTAATGGTGGAAGATCAAAAAAGCGAGGAAATGATCGTCATAGGAAAAGGTCTGGCCTTTGGCAAAAAAGCCGGTGAGTTCCTTGAAGAAGACCGGATTGAAAAAGTTTTTACTCTGGCTGAAAAAAGCATCGGAAACCGGCTGGCTAAGTTGGTGCAGGAAATCCCAATCATTTATCTGTCTATAGCAGAAGAAATCGTAGCCATGCTTCGGGAAAAATCGGATTTAAATCTGGATGACAATATTTATATCACACTGACAGACCACATCAGCATGTCCTTAGAGCGGGAAAAGAATAAAGTGGTGTTCCAGAATCCCCTGCTTATGGAGATTAAGCAGTTTTATAAAAAAGAATTCGCTCTTTCTAAAGAAGCAGCAAAAATCATTGATAAGCATATGGGTATTCATATTTCCGAAGATGAAATGGGGTTTATTACGTTACATATCGTAAATGCCAACTTAAACCAGCGGGCAGACCAACTGATTGTAAGTCTCCAGCTAATCAGCGAAATTATAAGGATCGTGCAGAATCATTATGGAGTGGTACTCAATCATGATTCCCTATTATACGAACGATTTATGCGGCATCTGCAGTTTTTTGCCAGAAGGGTGCTGGACAAGGATGGCAAACAACTGGAAGATGTATCTGTATTTCAGCTGGCGCAGCAGGAATATCCAGAAGCCTTTCAGTGTGTGGAGAGGATAGGAGATTATATACAAAAGAGCTATCATAAAAAGGTGACGGATTCAGAAAAAAGATATCTGATTTATCACATTATTACATTGATTTCAAATGAAGGAGTTCAAGAATGAAAGAAAAAATCAAAAGTTCTTTGGAAGTATTTTCAAAGTCAATTGTACAGCCTATGATGTATCTGGGGGTAGCTGGTACGATTCTGATTCTTGGTATTTTATTGACCAACACAACGATTACGGAAAAGCTGACTTTTTTACAGGCAGCGCCTTTCCGGTTAATTGGTAACTTGATTTATAGCACATTGATGTATCTGATCAATAACTTAAGCATTATTTTCTGTGTCGGCATTGCAGGCGCTATGGCAAAGAAAGACAAAGGTCATGCTTCTTTAATCGGCCTGATGGGCTTCTTCATATTTTTAAATGCTAACAACATTACTTTAAATTTTTTCGGCAAGATTGCAGAGCCGGGTACGCTTGGTCTGTACGGTACAGGTCAGGCTGAGGTAATGGGCATTCAGGTACTGGACACCGGTGTATTTGGCGGTATTTTGACGGGCTGCCTTACCGGATATCTGTTCAATAAGTTTGGTGGTAAGCAGTTCAAAGGATACTTCTCTATGTTCTCCGGCGTGCGATTCCCATTCTTATTGATGATTCCTGTTGCTATCGGCGCGGGCTTTCTCATGACTTTTGTATGGCCGTTAGTGCAGTCTGCAATCAGTGCAGTATCCGGCATGATCGTAAGCAGCGGCAATGTAGGCCTGTTTGTATACGGTCTGTTAAATAAGCTGTTAGTTCCTACCGGTCTGCACCATCTGGTATATACACCTTTCCAGTTTACTGATGTGGGCGGCACATTGGCACAGGGCAACACCATCATAGCAGGTGCATATCCTATCCGTGTAGCAGAGATGAATATGCCTGGGGCTTTCTCAGACTCTACCTATTTTAACAGCTACACCTTTAACAACCTGTTCCCTTATATTGGCATCGCCTTGGCATTTATTACTACTGCATTTAAAGAAAATAAAGAAAAGACCAGGGCGCTCATTCTGCCTTTGATGCTGACAGCAGTATTGTCTGCAATTACCGAACCTATTGACTATTTATTCGTCTTTGCAGCGCCGGTTTTATTCCTGATTCATTCTGTAATCAGCGGTATCAATCTGGTATTGTTAAAAGTATTGAGTATCCCGGCTTCTACCAGCGGCGGTATTGTCAACATTATAATTTCCAATCTGGTACTGGGCGTGGAAAAGACTAACTGGCCTATGTTATTGGTTATGGGTATCGCAGTCAGCGTAATTTACTATTTCCTGTTCACTTTCTTAATTAAGAAACTGAATTTAAGAACTCCTGGCCGCGAGGTGGAAAATATTGCAGAAAAAGCAGCACCGTCTGTTGGCGCTTCCAACGCAGCGGATGATGTCGTCAGCCTGATCAATGGTCTGGGAGGCAAAAGCAATATTGATTCACTGGAAAACTGCTTCACCCGTTTAAGAGTGGTTGTAAAGGATGAAACCCTGATTAATGAAACCCTGATTAATAAAGTAAAGAACAGCGGTATCAAGCGCAGTGGAAAGGATCTCCAGATTATTCTGGGCATGCAGGTAGCGGCTGTTCGCGGTCAGGTGGAGGACGCATTAGAAAAAATGTAAATTAATATTTTTAAGGAGGAAAAGCATATGATCATTACAATTGTTGGCGGCGGCAGTACCTTTACACCGGGTATTGTAAAATCCATCGCTCTTCGCAAGAATGAGCTGGAGGTAGATGAGATCCGTCTGTTTGATTTAGATAAAAAACGTCAGGATAAGGTTGGCATTTTGGTTCGTTGGATTCTGGATGAGGATTTAAAATGCGGAATTAAACTGACAATCACCTATGACGCAGAAGAAGCTTATAAAGATGCTGATTTCATTTTTGCACAGATGCGCGTAGGAAAATATGCAATGCGTGAGTTGGATGAAAAAATCCCTCTTCGTCACGGCTGTGTGGGTCAGGAGACCTGCGGCTGCGGCGGCCTGGCTTATGGTATGCGTACAATCTTCCCTATGATTCAGGTAATTGATGATGCCGAAAAATATGCAAAACCAACCTACTGGATTTTGAACTACTCCAATCCGGCTTCCGTCGTATCGGAAGCCTGCCGTAAGCTTCGTCCTGATGCTCGCATTATTAATATCTGCGACATGCCTATTGCTATCATTGATATGGTTGCTGCCGCTCTGAACATTAAAGATAAACAGAACATTGTTTATGACTATTATGGACTGAATCACTTTGGCTGGTTTACGGGCATCGAATACAAGGGCGAGGATATGATGCCTAAGATCAGAGACTATATCATGGAGCAGGAAATCCTGCTGCCGTCTGCGTATTTAAAAGATAAGGCAGCTTTAGCTGGTAAGAGCAACGACAATAAAACAAATCGCCACGCCAAAGGCAGCTGGTACTATGTATGGAAGGGTGTGTACGAAATCATGAAGAATTTCCCGGACACTCTGCCTAACACTTACTTAAACTACTATCTGCAGCAGAAAGAGTTTGTGGAACATTCCGATCCTAATCATACCCGTGCCAACGAGGTTATGGAGACTCGTGAAAAGAATCTGTTCGACGGTATCGACAAATATCTGGCTTCCGGCGAGATTGACGAAACAGTATTCTATGCAGGCAGTCATGGTGATTGGATTGCCGATTTGGCTATCGCATTGAAAAACGACACCAAAGCGCGTTTTCTGGTCATCACCGAAAACAAGGGAGCTATCCCCAACATGCCTTACGATGCTATGGTAGAAGTACCTGCCTACATCGGTAAGAAAGGCCCGGAAGTCATCGCACAGGATAATATCCCGCTATTCCAGCAAGGAATGATGATGCAGCAGTTAAACTGTGAAAAACTCTTAGTAGAGGGATGTATCGAGGGTTCCTATCAGAAAGTACTGGAAGCCTTTACCCTGAATAAGACTGTTCCAAGCATGAAAGTGGCAAAAGAGATATTAGACGATTTGATGGAAGCTAATAAGGAATACTGGCCGACATTGAAGTAATTATATAAAGAAAGCTCGAAAACTTTACGGTTCGGGCTTTCTTTCGTTGTGCGCCCGGCGGGCGCACGTTCTGTAGCAACACCGCGAGAACCGTATCATCAATGTATACCACCAGTTGTTGAGAAATAAGAAAGTTGGCTACTACATTGGGAAACTAATCCGAGAGTGATTGAGTTACCATTATCAGTGTAGACTGGATAAAGGGATCGTTATTTTTGCAACGATCCCTTTTATTTATTTCATAGGAAAGTTCTACGACCTTCCCTATGAAATAAAAACGCTCCGCGGGTTGTGCACAGATGCGTAAGGAAATTATTTGCCTGCGGCAAATTGCATCTGGCACGCAAAGTTGTCAAGCCCCTCAAAGAGTGAGGGGTTGGGGCGTTGAAGTGGGCTTGCCCACTTTGTTCTTAAAAATAGACTCCACACTTGAAACTTACTGTTGATTTTGTCTTGACAGATTCAATACTTTGAATTTAGAGTAGAGTAAAAGGTGAAAATCGTATAAATAACTGTCTTAATTATTACACTGTTAATTATCAAGGAGGCAGATAAAAAATGATGTGTAAAATAAGAAAGTGGGAGTTATCGGACGCAAGAGATTTAGCGGCGGCTCTGTCTAATACAAAAATACAAAATAATCTTCGGGATGGGCTGCCTTACCCTTACACTGAGAAGGATGGAACAGCATATATAACGGAGGTGCTTTCTGCAGACGAAGATAAAACTTTTGCTTTTGCTGTCACAGCAGACAACAAAGTGATCGGCAGTATTGGAGTGTTCCGTCAAGAGAACATACACAGACAGACTGGTGAGTTGGGCTATTGTATAGCAGAAGAATACTGGGGCAAAGGAATAATGACCGAAGCTGTAAAACAAATTTGTACATATGTCTTTGACAAGAGTGATATTATTCGAATCTATGCTGAGCCGTTTGCATACAATGCCGCATCATGCCGGGTACTCGAAAAAGCCGGTTTTCAATATGAGGGAACATTGAGAAAGAACGCCGTGAAAAATGGTAAAGTCATCGATATGAGGATGTATTCACTGCTGAAAACAGTAACGTATATTTGAAACTGATAAATATGATGAGGTGAGAAGATGCTAACAGGATACTACTGCACAAACATATTTTCTGAGCAGGCAAAGGAACTTATTGAGTTCTATACAGAAATGGAACTTACGAGGTCCGTTTAAGTGATATTGATGGAAATGAGATAGTGATCGCTGAGTTTGCGTGATTGAAAACTTTCTGATTGGCAGACAGAAAAATCAGAATTATTTAATCAAGCAATGGTTGACAAGATCCCATAAACAAGAGATTATAAAAAAGGCGGTGCTCAGAGATGGAGACAATGTTCTGGACGTCGCTTGCGGCAATGGATATCTGCTTGGAGAACTCTCAAAAAAGGCGAGAGTTAATGCCTTTGGTGTAGATATTGCTGAAAATATGATTGCGTCTGCCAGAGAAAGATACCCGGCCTGCACATTTACGGTTGGCCCCTGTGCGCCTCTCAGTTTTGAAAATGAGAGTATGGATGTTATTACGGTATCCTGCGCGTTCCATCATTTTGAAAATCCCCAGACCTTTGCCGATGAATGTTTGCGGGTATTAAAGGTAAATGGTAAAGTTTTTATTGCTGAACCGTTTTTTTCTCCTCTGGTGCGGTGTCTTGCCAACACGCTGGTATTTCCCTTTTCAAAAAAAGGTGATGTGAGGGTGTACAGCCAAAGAGAACTTCAATTATTTTTTGAATCTGCTGGATTCACTGAGTTTGAATCGTACATAACAGATACAGTTCTATTTTTATCGGCAGAAAAATGAAAGTATGGGAAATCATGGGGAGGAAAAACCATCAGATTTTATGAATATAACATGACGAAAGATCTCTTTGATGAAGAAGCCGGAGATATTCCGCCTGACTATCTGTGCAGATGCTGAGCGGTTCTCTGACTTTTTTGACCGTGATTCGCTGCTGATTCATTATTACAGAGGCCAGACGAGAGGCTCCATGGATTATTTAAGGTTTTTTTGAGAGAAAGCGATCTGTGCGGCCGAATGGGCGGAGACGAATTTATGGTCTTATTGAGAAACATTGGGTCCGAGGATGATGTGATTCCGAGAAGCAATATGCTCTGTTATCTGCTGCGTCGCAAATATGTGGATAAAGGGGAGGTATCCTTCAGCATGGGAGTGGTATTTTATCCCTGTGACGGGGAGATTTTTCAGGAACTTTACCAAAATGCAGACACTGCTCTATATAAAGTGAAGAGCACCGGGAGAGGAAATTACGGAATATACAAGCCTGAGCGATAAAAAGTTCTGTATCGGAGGAAAACATGTATTTTTTTACAGAGTATCAGTCACCTTTAGGGATGCTGACCATTGCCTCAGACGGCGATAATATTGTGGGTCTTTGGATGGAAGGACAGAAATATTTTGGAGGAACGCTCTCAGGAGATATGGAGAAAAAAGATGGTCTTTTCGTGTTTAAAACAGTAGAAGACTGGCTGGACCGGTATTTTGCTGGGGAAAAGCCTTCCATTTCTGAGCTTCCTTTATGTCCTAAAGGCGGGGAATTCAGGCAGGGCGTGTGGGAAATTCTGCGTGAGATTCCCTATGGAAAAGTGATGAGCTACGGCGAAATTGCCGGGAAGATGGCTGCAAAGACGGGCAGAGCACGAATGTCTGCCCAGGCAGTCGGAGGGGCGGTCGGTCATAATCCCATTTCTATTATCATTCCCTGCCACCGGGTAGTTGGGTCTAATGGAAGCCTGACGGGATATGCAGGGGGCATTGCCGCCAAAATAAAACTGCTTGAGCATGAAGGGGCAGATATGTCACAGTTGTTTGTTCCCAAAAAGGGAACTGCTCTTTAAAGGAGAAGATTTTATGGAATGGCCGGATAAGAAACAGAGATGTACATGGGCAAATCCAAAGAATGAGCTTTATATCCGTTATCATGATGAGGAATGGGGGGTCCCGGTATATGATGATCACAGATTATTTGAGATGCTGGTCCTGGAATCCTTTCAGGCGGGGCTGTCATGGGAATGTGTGCTGAACAAACGGGAGGCATTCCGTGAGGCTTTTGACGATTTTGATTTAGAAAAAGTATGTGCTTATACGGAAGACAAGCTGCTGAAACTTCAGCAGAATCCGGGGATTATCCGCAATAAGCTGAAAATCAGAGCGGCGGTAAACAATGCAGAGATATTCCGGGAGATACAGAGAGAATACGGCTCTTTTTCAAACTATATCTGGCACTGGACGGATGGAAAAGTAATCTTTGAAAAAGGAATGGCCTGCTCCGAACTGTCGGATGCCGTATCCGAGGACCTCAGGAAAAGAGGCATGAAGTTTGTGGGGACAACGATTATATATGCGTACTTACAGTCGGTAGGCGTAATATATTCTCATGACGAAGGCTGCTTTTTGGAACATGGCCTGTCGTGACAGTGATAACTTTGTCAAATTTATTTTTGATAAATACAGCACTGGAACAAATGGATTTTTGGAAACAGAGTTTATATAATCTATATATAAGCAACAAATAAATTTAAAATTGGAGGAAATAAAATGGCAGACAATAAAGTATTTAATGAAAATAATATTCGTCTCAATGTAAAACTGGATTCAAAAGAAGATGCAATCAGGGCAGCAGGCGGCGTACTGATTGAAAATGGTTATGTTCAGCCGGAATACCTGGAAGATATGCTGAAACGTGAGGAGGCAGCTTGCACTTATATTGGAAATCATGTCGGAATTCCGCACGGTATCTGCAAGTCAGAGGAGAGGATCAAGTCCTCCGGAATCTCACTGCTGCAAGTTCCGGACGGAGTGGACTATGACGGACAGACTGCTTATGTGATCATAGGGATTGCAGGGAAAAATGACGAACATATTGAAATGCTCGGCAAGATCGCAGTCACATGTTCCGACCTTGCCAATGTGGATAAGATAGCCCATGCGAAATCAAAGCAGGAAATCTTGGATATCTTTGAAGGAATCTGATAAAGGCAAAATAATATCGGCCATGAAGAAGAATGTGTAAGTTTTAAAGGACTTCACATTCTTTTTCTCTTTTATCTGCCGGAATTCTACCACAGGTAGATAGTATTTCATAAAAATCTAAGGCACAATAAACAGTATCAAGGAGGCAGTTATGGATATACAAAAAATCGGAAATTACATAAAATGTAAAGGAAAAGCACAGGGATTGACACAGGCTGAGCTGCTCGGCATTACAAATAAAGCTTGTGGCGGGACATGATATAGAGAGTACACAGCTGCCGGAAGCCAGTGAACAGAATATGAAAACAATGTTAGGGAGCTGCCAGCATTTAAGATCACTGAAAGATGTGTGCATTGGTTTGCTGCTGCTGTTCGTCGGACGCCTGATGCCTCTCACGCAGTTAAAGGATATGACGTCCGATGCTTCGCAGTTTATATTTGGCGTATCCGAAGGTATATCTATCGGCATTACCCTGATTGGCATTGGCTGGCTGATTTTTGGAGCAGTCAAATTCAGCAAAAAGGAGAAATAATATGCTTTTGCAGCTATTAATCGGATATACTCTGGATATCGTCAAAAGAAATACTTTTTTCTCCGACGAAGATTCTGCGGAATACCGGATCAATAAAAGATACTTTTCCTTTTGTCTCTGCATATGCACTTTTTTCGTAATGAACAATGCATATATTCGATCCTTTGCCAATCGATTTTATTTTTTGATTTAAAAGTCTTAATTCCTCTTCCGTCAATTCTTTTTTTGGAACTGACTGCTTTTCTATCTCGCGGAGCATTTCATCAAAACCTCTTAAAGCGGCAAACGGAAGAAATTGTCTTGCCCGGTCAGCTTTCATTGTGGCCTCCGATTAAAGTATTGCGTTTTCTGGCAGTTGCTTTTTCATACAGGCTCATTCCCCGCACCACGGCATTTTTTCCGAACCGATGCTTAATGGAAAGGACGGCATCCTGCAGATGCTGTTCCTTTTCAGCTTTTTCCATATCCGAAAACAGATGAAGCTGCCGGAAGGAAGTCTCCTCCACATGATTTGCACCGACAGAGATTTTGCGGATGGGAATGCCCCTCTGCACAGTCTGGTGAAAGAAACGTTCAAATTCATGGGAGAGTTCCCGATAGGAATCGGTCCGCTCCGAAAGTTTCCTGGTGCCGCCGGACGGAGAGAGTTCTCTTTTGGAGTATGCGACGGACATGGAAATGGAATCGGTTGTCAGATGACGGCTCCTGAGTTCCAGAGCCAGCGCATCTGTCATCTCTTTGAGGACTAGAAGAGCATTGTCATAAGAATAATCTTCAAAGAGGATCTGGCTTTGGGAAACAGAGTGGCTTTTAGACTCATAATCATGAATTTCTTTTATGGTACACGGCTCCCTCCCGTGGGCATGGTCGATCAGAAACTCTGCATTGACACCGAATTCTTTATAGAGAAGCTTTTCATCCATATGTGCTGTCCCGTAAAGATCGTAAATGCCATAACGGCTGAGCCTGGCGGCGATGCCTTTTCCGATATTCCATATATCTGTGATTGGGCGGTGATGCCAGATGGTCCTCTTAAATTCTTTTTCATCCAGATAACCGATATGATCCGGAGAATGCTTTGCGGTGATATCCAGAGCGACCTTTGCCAGAAACAGGTTTGTGCCGATGCCTGCCGTGGCACAGATTCCGGTTTCTCTGCGGACTGCATCCGTCAGCATGACCGCCATTTCTTTCGGAGTTTTTCCATACGTATGCAAATAAGGCGTGAAATCCAGGAAGCATTCGTCAATGGAATAAACATGAATATCTTCTTTGCTGACATATTTTAAATAAATGGAGTAGATCCGGGCGGAATATTCCATATAGAGCTTCATCCGCGGCTTTGCAGTGATATATGTCACAGTTTCCGGAATTTCAAAAAGACGGCAGCGGTTTTTGATTCCAAGAGATTTCAGGGCCGGCGTGACGGCGAGGCATATGGCACCCCGGCCTCTGGACGGATCGGCGACCACGAGGTTTTCTTTAAATGGGTCGAGTTTCCGTTCGGCAGCTTCCACTGAAGCATAAAAGCTTTTCAGATCAATACATGCATAGATTGATTTCTCCATAAATACGACACTCCTTTCTGACTTGAGTATAGCACAGCTGATACGGCAAGGGAACATGTGTTCGATAAAATGAGTGTGGTAATTTATGGGGCAAAAAATTCTTGACATGGAGTTGACTCTAGGGAGTATCCTATAATAAAAGGAGGTTTCATTATGAAGGTATTAATGATCAATGGGAGTCCTCACTCAAGGGGGAATACATATGTGGCACTGCATGAAATGGAAAAGATATTTTTGGAAGAAAGCATTAAAACTGAGATAGTCCAAGTAGGAAGCAAGGATATCAGAGGATGTGTGGCCTGTAATTCCTGTGTGGAAAAAGGGAAATGTGTATTTAATGATATCGTCAATGAGACAGCACCGAAATTTGAAGAATGTGATGGTCTGGTGGTAGCCAGTCCGGTCTATTATGCTTCGGCAACAGGTACAACAAAAAAGGCCGCCCAGGCGCTGGCAGAAGCGGCACATGCAGATATTTACGAAATTAAGCCGGAAGTTCCGTATACAAAAGATGATTTGAACTGGACGGACAAAAAGTCCCGCAGTTCTGTGGAGATGAGCGATCAGAGCTATCGGCCCGCAATCGCTGATCAAAGTGCGGAAATTGGAAACTATGATTTCATTTTTCTTGGATATCCTAAAATGCAGTATTGTTTATGATGGTGTATCGTGTGTATTGTGTTATAATTATATAAGTATTTATTACAGCATACACAGATGATAGAAAAAAATGTGTATAGCGTTTGTATAGATGAGACAGTGTGAGAACTGCCGAGATGTGGGCGAAAAATCGTTAATTTATTATATGAAACAGGAGGTTAGAATTATGAGTGAAATATTAGTAGCATATTTTTCAGCAACACGAACAACTGCAAAACTGGCAAAGAAAATTGCGAACGTAGTAGGTGGGGATTTGCATGAAATTTGTCCGGAAATACCATATACCTCTGCGGATCTTGATTGGATGAATAAAAATAGCCGGAGCAGTGTGGAGATGAATGATAAGTCATTCAGACCGAAGGTTGCTAATAAACTGGAGGATATAGAAAATATCAAAATTCTGATTCTTGCTTTTCCCATCTGGTGGTACGTTGCTCCTACAATTATTAATACGTTTTTGGAACAGTATGATTGGAATGACAAGATTATTATTCCAGTGGCAACATCTGGAAGCAGCGGGATGGGCAATACCAACGCTGAATTGGAGTCCTCCTGTCCGGGTGCGATACTAAAGGATGGTAAGAGATTTGATGTAAATGTGAGTGAAAATGAAATAAAAGTATGGTTTGATAGTCTGAGATTTTAGAAAAGCTAGCAGCTCTTTAAAGTGATAAATAGACCTTAAATGTAGAAAAGACTTATTTGTATAAAAGCAGATAAGTCTTTTTTGTGCTAGCTCTGCCATAAAAGGTAGAGAGGTATAGATTATACTCAGATACAGAAATGACGAACACATATGTTAAAGTTTAAAAACTGAATCAATTATAGTATTCTTTTACGCATGCTTTGGACTGTAGGCAAAGTTCCTTTGAAGTATATATGCACTGCTATACTTCTGAACTGAAATACTGTATAATAAGACAAATACGAATTGAACAAAATCGCTATGCCACAGCCTTGACAGGCCATCGCGCAGCGATTTTGTTCAATTAGAAGTTAGCGAGGAGATATTTGATATGCAAATTGAAAGAATAGATGATACTCGGATTTCTGATGTTATTAATCTGATTTGGACAACATTTATGCAATTTGAAGCTCCTGATTATTCTGATGTAGGAATCCAATCATTTAAAAGTTTTATTGACAATAAAGAAATAATTAAAACATTGGAATTTTGGGGTGCTTATGATAATAAAGAGCTAAAGGGTGTTATAGCTACAAACGAAAATAGAAAGCATATATGCTGTTTTTTTGTCAAAGCGCAGTATCATAAACAAGGAATTGGGAGGAAACTTTGGGAATATCTTTTAGAAAATAGCTCCAGTGAAATTATCACGGTAAATTCTTCGCCATATGCCGTTCCTGTTTATCGTAAATTGGGCTTTACCGACATAGACACGGAGCAATTATCCGATGGTATGAGATATATACCTATGAAGTTTGAACGATAAATCCCAGTTTATCGAGGAGATTGTTGTATAAATCAATTCAGGTTTGTCGGTGAGTAACACAACAGAGATCTGGACGAGCATCTCATAGGGGTTGGTGGGGATATGAAAATGGTGGTCAAGCGTTTTCTGAATGCCGGAATGTCTATGGAAGAACTCTCTGTGAAGATGGATGCTTCTATTGAGGATTTAACAAAACTTCTGAATAACTAGAGAAAAACATAAAATTTTCAAATATGCTCTAAAGCAGAGGAGGATAAAATGCCATACACATTTCAATCAGTGAAAAGCATGAAAAAATTAACAGATAGCAGTAAACTATATAATTTTATTGAAGACTTTTCAAATTATGGAAATCAGTTTTCGCTCATATGCGGTAAAATCAAAGCGCTATTTGGTCAACCAATTTATGAAACGGAAAATCTGGAGAATCTTTTTTCATACTGTATTCTGGCGACATCGGAAGAAGCGGAAGAAGTTTACTTAGATATTTACTGTGCAGGCTCAGGTCTTGCAGTTGGCGGTATGTCGGACGAAAAATCCAGAAATGCAGCAAAGGCTTTAGTAGATTATGTTCGACAAGCAGAAGCGATTGACTACGCATATAAAGCTTACTACTTAGACGGACCTACTGCTCTTGAATTCGGAATCAGAGATGGTGCTCCTTATTATAACGAAACAGAGTTAAGACTTTCGGAGAAAGAATTTAGAGAACTGTTTTTCAATATGTACAAAAACGGGAATGCAAAATGAAAAAATGGTATGCTGAAGAATTTGAATGGGAAATTGGAGTTATCGGTTTTCTGAGCGGGGATCATACAGAATGAGACTATGATTGAGTATGCAGCACAAAACCGATATGAAACAGAGCTTTACTCAAAGTTCAATCAGTATTATGGGTATGTATTTTATATTGGCAGAACCATGTAATTCACATTTGTCGAGTTCTTTCAACCCTTATCTTCTTAACTCATTAAAATAAGAAGCATGGTTCGCAAAAAAATCTATCGGTGTTTTGTAACCAGTGATTGTAGCCAATGGAGGAAACGAATATGGATATTCAGAAAATTATCAACTTAGTAACAAAGACGCAGGGGCTCATAAAGAACCGTGAAATGGCTGCTCATGTGAAAGAAAAGGGTCTTGCAGACTATGTAACGCAGGTAGATATTGCCGTGCAAAATTTCTTAAAGAAGGAACTGTTTGCCCTTGCACCGGATATTCAGTTTCTTGGAGAAGAAACCGGATTGCAGGAGATAGATGCGGATAGCTTTTGGATTTTAGACCCGGTTGACGGGACTACAAACCTTATGCACGATTATCAGCACAGTGCTGTATCTTTAGCCCTTTGCCGCCAGGGGGAAATTGTTATGGGGATCGTGTATGATCCCTTCCATGAAGAAGTGTTTTCAGCGGTTAAAGGCAAGGGCAGCTTCTTAAATGGACAGCCCATACATGTATCAAACGCAGAAAAACTATCCGACACGATGATTGGATTGGGAACAGCAAAAAGAGAGCTGGCCGATGAAAACTTTGCCCGGTTCCGCAGGGTGTTCGGTCAGTGCCAGGATGTCCGCAGGATTGGTTCTGCCGCTCTGGAACTG
Organism: Anaerostipes faecis; assembly: GCF_910574135.1. Classification (NCBI taxonomy): domain Bacteria; kingdom Bacillati; phylum Bacillota; class Clostridia; order Lachnospirales; family Lachnospiraceae; genus Anaerostipes; species Anaerostipes faecis. The sequence continues at coordinate 19,476 of NZ_CAJSYK010000027.1, forward strand.
GCATATACCGCCTGTGGCAGACAAGGGGGATATTTCGAGATTTACCTGAATCCCTGGGACTATGCTGCCGGTATGCTGTTGATTCAGGAGGCTGGCGGTCAAATGACTGATTTTACGGGGAAACCGCTTGACCCGAAAAAGGGCAGCAGCGTAGCAGCTACAAACGGATATATACATACAGAACTGCTAAAGTTGATATAAAGGGTAATAAAGAAGTCATTGAGCATAGCTGGGGACAACGTGTGATCCGGTTCTACGATCTGGATGGGCATCTCATAGAGGTTGGCGTAGATTTAGTAAAGCTGCTGTATAGCTGAGCGGGAAAGAAAATCAGAAGTTGTGGAGCTTGAAAATTTTAAGTTGCTTTTATGCGTTCTTGGTGGAAAAGGTGTATTTCAAATTGAAAGGATGGTCGGGTGCTAATGAAAGAAATCATCAACTTCATTGAAGCGAATGTGGATGGCAAAACGCTGTCTACAAAGGAATTAGTTTACGAACTTGAAAATGGTGCGTTACAGGGCGTTTACTCTGATTCAATATCTTTCTCTAATCTAAAATATTCTCAGAGTGGATTTCAGTTGGATATGTTTATTGTATCTAATGAGAAGATATGGCTCATGGGAAAGGATGGAGAACGGGAAAAATTGCGAAAAGATTTCAGTGGTGTATCCCTGTTCCGATTTGAACTGGCGGAGCGAAAAAGCACGAATAGTTTGACTGGCTGTTTTCGTTTCATTTCAGCTTCAGGGAAAAATGTGGCAGCAGAGGCTATCGTAAGTGGAATTTATGATGTGCGTCTTGAAAATGATGTGCTGAAGTTATCGGAAGATCAAGTCTTGTATCGGGATCAGCCGATACAAGAAGGGCATTTTAAGCCCGTTGCATTTCAATCGGAACATTGTTTTTATGTTAAAGCTAATAAGCTACACTATGAATACAACGGCAAGTGTTTTGATGTGGACTCAAAAACTATGCGGCGTAACGATAGCTCTGATACCTTTCCTCCGTTTATTTCAATCGAGAAGTAAGAAATGACGAGTCAGTTTGACAGGAGTGCAGAGATGTTGATTATTATGAGTATATAAATGTCCTAAAAGATATGCGAAATGTGTCACAATAGAAGATGCTTTGGAAATACTAATAGATAAATAGTAAAGGGGAGATCTCGATGATAAATAAAAAAATGATAGCCTTTTGTGGTACATATTGCGGCGTGTGTGAATGGAAAGATAAAATCGGGTGTAAGGGCTGCAAAGCCAATAGAGGAATTATGTTTTGGGGTAAGTGCGATAAAGCGATATGCTGTATTGAAAAGGGGCTTGAACATTGTGGGGAATGCTCAGATATGCCCTGCCAAAAGCTCAGAGACCTGTTTGATGATCCAGAGCATGGTGATCACGGAGCAAGACTTCGCAATCTGAAAAATTGGAAAGACGGCATCTGTGCCTATGAAAAATTAGGTAATACAGCGCAAGAGAAGGCAAAAAATTTGAAAGCAATAGAAAATACCAATGACTAGGAAAGATAAGATTATTTCAATGGATGAGTATTAGGGCGATGACGGTACAGTTCCACAATGGAAATTGGTAAAGGTGATTGGAACAAATCATACACTGACTTTCGGGTTAATAATTAAAATTTGTGAATTTGTGAGAGTATATACTATGTTCAATGATGTAAGAAGTAAAAAGGTTGTTTTTGTTGCGCATTGTTTTTTAAATCAAAATTCTATTTCTGATGGAACGGCGATTTATCCGGCAGCAAATAAAGATGTTGTTGATTTTTTCTTAAATGCAGATATTGGTATTGTCCAAATGCCCTGTCCGGAGTTTTGCTGTTTAGGACTTGATAGGGGAAATATTCATGGCGCTGATAGCCCGGTAGTGGTAGAGAATACACGCATACGTTCAGCAATGCAAAATGACGACTCGAATTTGAAACTAACAAGACTAGCTGATTATGTAGTACAACATATCATGGAATATAAAAAATATGGATTTGAAGTTATCGGTATTATTGGGGCAAATCGTTCTCCAAATTGTGGTGTCGAAACAACATCGGACAATGATGCAGAAATCAATGGTATGGGATTATTTATAGATAAAATTTTTAGCCAGCTTTTGCGAGAAAACATATCTATTCCCATGATAGGCATAAAGGGAACGGACAACATACAAGAAAAACTTCAGCAGTTAGGAAGCAACGAGATATATTGCGCTTTTGCGCGGTGTCAATATAAGTGGAAAAAATAAAGTTCCGATGGCTGAACTAAAGAAAGCTTTTGAGGAGCTTGGGTTCGGAGCGGTTAAGACCTATCTGAACAGTGGAAATGTGATTTTTTCAAGTGATGAAGAGAATATAGGGAGCCTTACAAACCGGATTGAAACAACGATAAAAAAGTGGTTTGGTCTGGATATTCCGGTTTTCGTCATATCAAAAGAGGATCTCGAAGATATTTTGCAACACGCGCCTGACTGGTGGGGTGATGAAAATAAGGAAATCTATGATAATCTGATTTTTATTATGTCTCCGGCTACATTTGCTGAAGTGTGGGACGAGATCGGGGAACCCAGGGAGGGCTTGGAAAAGATTCAGGATTATAAGGAAGCGGTATTCTGGTCTTTCAGCCGGAAGGATTATCAAAAGACAAACTGGTGGAGGGAGACGGCAAGTGCGAATATCAGCGGCAAACTGACAATCCAAACGGCAAACACCGTCAGTAAGATAAATGGCATGTAAGGCTTTTAATATGGAGAAGAGCTGGGTTAGAATAATATAATGGAAAGGAATTGCTATGAATGAAATCTATCAGCAAGCAAAATTATTACAGTCAGAGTTGGTAAAAATCAGAAGAGAAATACATCAAAATGCTGAGGTTGGGATACAGCTGCAATATACCAAAGCATTTGTGAAAGAGAAGCTAATTGCGTATGGATATGAACCTCAGGACATTGCCAATAGCTCAATTGTGGCAACAATCAGCGGCGAACTCCCCGGTAAAACTATGCTGCTTAGAGCAGATATGGACGGCTTAGCCATTAAGGAAGAAACTGATTTAGACTTTAAAAGTGTAAACGGAGCTATGCATGGCTGTGGTCATGATATGCATACCGCCATGCTGTTAGGTGCTGCAAAATTGCTTAAAAAGTATCAAAACCGGCTTCAGGGAAAAGTAAAATTATTATTTCAGGAGGATGAAGAAGGTTTTACCGGGGCGAAGGCTGCGATTCAGGACGGTGTTTTGGAAAATCCAAAGGTAGATGCAGCCATGGCGCTTCATGTAAACTCTGGTACGCCGAGCAATATGGTGCTGTGTGGTCTTGGCCATTTCATGGCTGGCTGCACTTTGTTTCGCATTGAAGTAAGCGGCGTGGGCTGTCACGGAGCGATGCCTGAAAATGGGGTTGATCCAATTAATATTGCGGCACATATTTACCTGTCGTTACAGGAAATTGCAGCGAGAGAAGTGGCGGCGCAAGACCCTTGTGTATTAACGATTGGTAAATTTGCCGGTGGGCAAACTCCCAATATTATTCCTGAAAAAGTCGTTTTAGAGGGAACAATCCGTTACAAAAATAAAGAAACAGGGGATAGAATTTTTGAAAGAATTCAAGAAATTTCAAATCTGTGTGCCCAATCCTTCAGAGGAAGGGCAGTTGTAACGGAATTATCCAGTGCGCCGCCCCTGATAAACAACGATGAGATGATCTATGAGTTTTGCGATTACATTAAGCAATTCATTGCCCCTCAGCAAGTCATGATATTGCCTCAGGGCGGTATGGGCAGCGAGGACTTTGCTTCCTTTAGTTATCAGGTGCCCATTGCCTATTTATTATTAGGCGCCGGTACCAACCATGAAAATGAAGCGTATGGTAAACCCATGCATAATCAAGGCGTTGTGTTTAATGAAGATATATTGTCCCTTGGGAGCTCGATACTCACGATATGTGCTATGAATTGGTTGAGCAAACATCGAAATGATTAAGACTTATTCCGCTCAGCGGCAAACTGACAATCAGAACGGCAAACACCGTCAGAAAAATAGTTGGAATGTATTTATTTTCCACATTCCAACTGATTGCATCTTATTTTAAGGAATCTCTGTCAGGGACCTGTACAGATAAAGCCTCGGTAAAATGGTGTTTCTCAACCATATGCGCCTGAACTGAAGTTAAAATCAGGCGGTAACAGTCGGCCAGATTCTCGGCAAACTCTGTGCTTTTCCCTGCACGCAGACAATGATATGCCCTCCTTGTGATGTCATTGAGCTGTACAATTACATCACCTCCTTGGGGATAAAAAGCGAAATAAAACCCCCATTCTGTGATTTGGCTGCATTCATGCCAGATAACGTGTAATGGTTCCAGTGACAGGTGTTTTAATATCATTTGAAATAAATTCGTGAGAGCGATCCCTGGCTTCATGATATGAACAGCCAGTTGCTCTAAATCATCCTCACTAAATTGCGGCGCTGTATAGGCAGCGACCGGATAGGACAACAGCACCATAAGCTGCAGTGAATGAAGATATGTAAGGGTGTCCCGTTTCGTAGTAAAATCAAGCAGGGCCTGTTCTGTGTTGATCTGATCGGGAGTCAGAACCATCGTACCCTTGCCGTTTAAGGTTTTTCTTCTATCACAACGCAATCTTCCATAGTAATTGCTTCGTCTGTAGCTACTCGCTCAAATGGAATGCTTAACTCCAAAAGCGTAGCATACACCTTTTCTTGAAGCGGTGTTTCCATTTTTGAAGGTTTGTCTGTTTGAATATCGCTAACATAAAACATAGGCTGAACCTCTTTATCTTGATTTTAGTACCTATAGAGTATATCATAATAATATATATCTGAAAAACGAATGTTTTTCATGCTTAAAATTACAAAAATGCATAACAGGAGATGGCATGATGGATATGAGCATCCTAAAATATATGGCATTTATAAAAACAGTAGAGTGTGGGAGTTTTACGAGGGCGGCAGAAATACTGAACTATTCTCAATCGGGTATCAGCCGAATGATTGGTGATTTGGAAAAAGAATGGAAGGTGTCCTTGCTGGAGCGTAACCGAACCGGTGTAAAGCTTACCTCCGATGGAACAAAACTGCTCCCATACGCAAGAAATGTTTGCGAGGAATATATGAAGCTGCAAATGGAGGTAGATGACCTAAATGGACTCCAATCGGGTCTTATTCGCATTGGAACAATTTCGAGCATTGCAACTCATTGGCTGCCGAATATCATAGCTGAGTTTCAAAAGAAGTACCCGAATATCGACTATGAGTTGCTGATCGGTCACTATGCCGATATTGAGGAGTGGGTTAATGAGGGTAGAGTGGATATTGGCTTTACAAGAGTTCCAACACACTCCGATTTGGAAACAGAGTTCTTGGAGCAAGACAAACTGCTTGTAGTTCTTCCCGGAAATCATCCGATGGGAAGTCTTGATAAATTTCCCGTTTCTGCATTGGCGGAATATCCTTTTATGTTACTCGAAAAAGGAGAAAAGGCGGAAATATCGGAAATCTTTGACCGCTGTGGAATTTCCCCCAACATTCATTTCATAACGGTTGATGATTACGCCGTAATGTCGATGGTAGAAAAAGGGCTTGGTATCAGCATTTTGCCGGAGCTCATTTTGAGAAGAACGCCGTATCGTATCATTACAAAAGAGCTTGATGTGCCATCCTTTAGAAAATTGGGGATTACAATGAGAGATAGAAAAAACGCTTCTCTTGCAGTAAAAAGATTTTTGGAGTATTTAGATTACAGAAACATATAAACGAACAGTGGCATTTCTAAAGGCATCAAACATAGGAGCAAGCAATGAAGGAGTTTTTGGATAAAATACGGACTCCCCCAAAAACATATCCCATTCCAAAGCAAGTGCTTATTTCCATTGGCATCCTGCTGGTTGGAGTTTTGATGGGAGTATTTTCCAAATATTTAGATTACCGGCAGGCAAACCTCCCGGCGTTATTGCACCTGATTGACCATGCAGTGGATCTGCATAATTTTCTTGGGGAATTTGCACCATGGATTGTTATTGCTGTGTGCATTGCCGTTTTTAGCACAACGCCTATTAGAGCCGGTATCAATGTTTTTGCCTTTTTTGCGGGAATGGTATCAAGCTACTATTGGTACAGCAATTTTATAGCAGGATTTTTTCCGAAAAGCTATGCCATTGTCTGGATTACATTTACAGTGTTATCCCCTTTTCTCGCATTTTGTGTTGGTATGCAAAAGGTACAGGGTGGATTGCTTTACTCCTGTCCTCCGGGGTTACAGGGATATTGCTGAACTGTGCATTCAGCTATGGAATGTTTTATGTAGATATCAGTTCGGGACTTGAGCTTTTAATGCTGGTGATTGGCGTGATTGCTTTACGCAGATCTACTAAGGAAACAGCAGGTATGATAGGAGCAGGGGCAGTTTTTGCCATCATTATGAAAGCTGTCATACCGTTTCGTATCTGGTAAAAATGCTGAACTGGAAATACAGAGAGGAGTGATTCGCTGTGTATACTGAAGACTTAGATTTTAGATATGCTAAACGAGAAGACACAGCATTGATTTTGCAATTTATCAAAGAACTTGCTGATTATGAAAAAATGCTTAACGAAGTCGTTGCTGATGAAGAAACATTGGAGGAATGGATTTTTGACAAACAAAAGGCAGAAGTGATTTTCGCTGTAGTAAACGGAAAAGAAGTTGGCTTTGCTCTTTTCTTTCACAATTTCTCTACTTTCTTGGGTAGAGCCGGAATTTACCTTGAAGATTTGTATGTAAAGCCAGAATGCAGAGGAAAAGGATATGGAAAAGCAATTCTGAAAAGACTGGCGGCCATTGCTGTTGAACGGGGTTGCGGCCGATTAGAATGGTGGTGCCTTGACTGGAATAGATCAAGCATTGATTTTTACCTTTCTTTAGGAGCAGAACCCATGTCTGATTGGACAGTATATCGTATTACAGGTGATACACTTACCAACCTTGCAAAGTGATCTTCAAAAGTAAAGAAGTGATTTTTTATGCGAGTCGGGACAAGTTGTGTTCCCCGTATAAGACATCGAAGAAGGCACAGAAGGAACGCACGGGCTGTTTTTGGTATAGCAGTCCTTCTTATGGCCAGCCTTCTTGCAATAATTATGGCAACATTCAATCGATCAATCAGTGATAGCCTGGAAGCTCCATCTGATTGGAACTTGCTTTTAGTCAATCCTTGGAATCCCCTGCCAGAAGGCTATGAGATAACTTTAACGCAGCTGCAAAACGGACTTTCCGTGGATGAGCACAGAGGTTGCTTAACAACCAACTCAACGGATTGATTGCCCAGGGCTATTCTGAAGAGAATGCCAGAACCGAGGTCGGGAAAGTTGTTGCAGTTCCCGGTACCAGCGAACATCAGCTGCGACTTGCTGTGGACATTGTGGATATTGAAAATCAGGAAAAGACCGCCGTACAGAAATGGTTAATGGAAAATAGTTGGAGATATGGCTTCATCCTGCGCTACCCAAACGACAAAAGCGATATTACCGGAATCGTCTATGAGCCGTGGCATTATCGTTATGTAGGGAAAGAAGCGGCGAAAGAAATATATGATTTGGATGTCTGTCTGGAGGAATATTTGCACTGATTCCGTCACGGACTTTATAATAGATTCCCTTTGAGTATGCCATGATAGAAGGAGTCGGATGCAGACTTACAAAGCTGCATTCGACTTTTCCTGTTCTCTCCAGGCCGAGAATGCTCTGACCTGAGTTGCTTTTCTATTGATTTCTTGTTGTTTATCGTTGATGAACCTTAACCTCAACGTAGCAAGGGGAGCGAGGTAAATACGGGTTTTTGGTTAAGTTACATGTAGTCATCTTGACATTATTTCGGCATACCGATATAATAATAGCAGAGAGGATGTGACAGGGATGATGATCGAGAGTTTGCTGAAAAAGCGAAACATGACAAAATACCGATTAGCCGTAGACGCGGGAATCCCTCACGCTACGCTCAACGATATATGCAGCGGTAAGACAAAGCTTGAAAAATGCTCCGCAGAAACGGTGTATAAGCTGGCAAAGGCGCTTGGCGTGACAATGGAGCTTCTGACTTCCGAAGGAATCCATCAGGCGGAAAAGGAACGCTCTTATGAATACGGGCTGCCCGGATATCTGCAACATGATCTGGACGCATACAAGGAGGGGTTGAAAAACAAATCTCCGCTGCTCGACTGCCTGTGGGGAGAACTCTATGGCAGTATCAATATTGCTGAGATTAACGACGGCGTGATTACAAAGGAGCATGCCGATTATCTGAGAGCAAAATATCTTTAAGGAAATGATGACGGATGGCTGAAAAAATTGATTTTACAAACTGTCGGGTGGTACCCGGCAGAGCATACAACGGAGCAAACGGCAAGAAGATTGCCGTAGAATATGACGGCATACTGTATATGCTGAAATTCCCACCCTCCGGCAAGAATAAGCCCACCGGGCTTTCCTATACCAATAGCTGTTTCAGCGAGCATATCGCAAGCAGTATCTTCAATCTGATCGGTGTAAGAGCACACGAAACCATGCTTGGCACATTTAAGGTTGGCGGCAGGGAGAAGATTGTCTGCGCCTGTAAGGACTTTACAGCAGACGGAAATAGATTTTTTGATTTCTGTTCCATTAAGAATACGATTCTGGAATCAGATTCAAATGGTACGGGAACAGAGCTTGAAGATATACTTGATACGATTGGAAAGCAGCAGTACATTTCGCCGGAGGTGTTGGAACGGCACTTTTGGGATGTATTTGTTGTAGATGCCTTACTTGGAAACTTCGACCGTCATAACGGAAATTGGGGATTCCTGTTTGATGAAAAAACGGGAGAATCAAGCATAGCACCCATTTACGATTGTGGAAGCTGTCTTTTGCCGCAGGCGGATGAGAAGATCATGAATGAAGTGCTGTCAAACGAGGACGCGCTGCATCCGAGAATTTATCTGTATCCGACCTCTGCCATAAAGCAGAACGACAGAAAAATTAACTACCGTGACTTCCTAATGAGTGCGGAATATGAAAGCTGCAGTGAGGCAGTCAAACGGATTGTTCACCGGATTGATATGGAAGTAATTAGTGAATTCATAGATTCCACACCATATCTGTCGGATCTGCAAAGAGCCTTTTACAAGCACTATATAAAGGCGAGATACAATCTGATCCTTGTTCCGGCTTTTGATTTGGCAGACAGTCTCGAACAGGAGCCGAACAAGCCGATAATGGGAATGTAACAACAGAATACTTTATCAAAGGACGCTGAAAAATCGGCGTACTTACTTTAAAAATTAGGCCAGCGTTTTGTGTAACGCTGGCCTACTACACAATAAAAGGAACCCCGGCGGGTTGATTTTATCTTTGTTTGATTCAGTTATTTTTCCTGCCGGTTTTTCACCAGCTCAATAGCTTCTTTTCCTGTCATGTGGTCGATGCACATTTCAAGCATACACAGCGTTTTCCACTCCCGGTCGATTTCCTTCCGGCGGCCGGCGGCATCTCCATCCGGCGAATATTTTTTCGTCAGTTTCTCAATTGCCGCCCGCTTCTCCTTCTCATCCTCAATGATGCGGATCTCTCCAAAGGCAATGACGCTTCTGAAATAGGTAGTGTATTTTTCCGGTACGATCTGGTCTTGGTCGATGATGCAGAAGGATGCCTTAGAACTGCGCTGTATAGCGTCCAGTTTGTGGCCGCCTTTGGCACAGTGGAAGTATAGTTTTGCGCCATCGAACACATAACTGATGGGTACAGCATAGGGGTAATCGTCGTCCCCAGACAGAGCCAATACCCCGGAAGTTCCCCGACGAAGGATCGCTGACACTTCCTCCGCAGGCAAGGCTTGTTTCTTTCTTCGCATTTCTCTGAACATAAATGACCTCCTCAAGAACAAATGTTTGACAATACATTTCAGAAAGTTTTTGAATATTCCGTAAAACACCGAAATATTATTTACGCGAAAAGCCCTCTATTATTCATACTGTCCTTTGCTTTTTTCAAATGCTTCCGAGCCGGTGCGGAAGGTAACATTCATAAGCGAACGGCTGGACTTATCAGCCAATCTAATCACCTTGCCGACAATGTAAATGTTATAGGTCGGCGGTGTGTTATACATAGAGCCTTTATCCGCATGCGTTTTGTATCGCAGCATAGTAGGTGTGCCGGGCAAAACCGTTTCGGAAATCAAATCCTTTCTGATGATGGCAATTACCAAACCGGCAGGACCTAAATTTTTCTGAATACCGCCGAACAGCATATCATAATCAGAGACATTCATAGGCTCGGATAAGAAGCAGGAGGAAATGTCATTGACTAAAATCTTCCCTTTGCTCTCAGGCTTTCTATGGAATTTTGTCCCATAAATCGTGCTGTTTTCGCACATATAGACATAATCCGAGTCAGGGGAGATATTCAAATCATTGCAATCGGGAATATAGGAAAAATTATCGTCTTCTGAGGAAGCCGCTACATGGATTTCTCCATATAGCTTTGCCTCCTGATAAGCCTTCTTCGCCCAATATCCGCTTAGTATGTAATCAGCCTTGCGATTCCGCATCAGGTTCATGGGTATCATGGCAAATTGCAGCGAAGTGCCGCCCTGCAAAAACAGAACCTTGTAATCGTCCGGGATATTCATTAGTTTTCTTAAATTCGCTTCCGTTTCATCAAGAATACTCTAAAACAGCGCAGACCTGTGGCTAATCTCCATAACAGACATACCGCTACCCTTATAGTCTAACATTTCATCGGCTGCTTCCTGCAATACCGATTCAGGCAGGACAGCAGGTCCGGCAGAAAAGTTAAATGTTTTTCTCATGATCCATACCTCCAAGCACTATAATCAATTTTCAATTGCAGAAAAAGCCTTATCCAAATCGGAAATAATATCCTCGGTATTTTCAAGTCCTACCGAAAGCCTTATCATCCCGCTTTCGATTCCGGCAGCGACTAACTGCTCATCTGTAAGCTGCCTGTGCGTCTCGCTCGCAGGGTGAAGGACACAGGTGCGAATATCAGCCACATGGACTTCATTAGAAGCAAGCTCCAGCGTATTCATAAACCGCATGGCAGTTTCCTTACCGCCCTTAATGACAAAGGAGATAACGCCGCTGCAGCCTTTTAAGTATTTTTGCGCAAGCGGATAGCTTTCATCGCTTTCAAGCCCCGGATAAATCAATTGCCTAATATGCACATGAATAAACAGCGTTTGCACAGATATAGTTCGTTTTCGCTTTATGTATGCTCTGTTTTGTATGTTTTGAATGAGAAAGGGTCCTGCCTGGAGGAATATTTGAGTTAGATTCGTCTTGGACTTTATAATGGATTCCCTTTATGTTTGGTATTGCGGATATGAAGAAACGGATAGAGGAACTGAACCAACGGCTATATCACAGAATATGTATGTGTATTTGGAAACAGTGGAAGAAACCAAAGACTAAGAGAAGAAATCTTATAAAGCTTGGGATACCAGAATATTTCGCACGTCAGGCGGCAAATAGTCGCAGAGGATATTGGTTTGTATCTAGAATGAGAGCAGTCAACAGAGCATTAACAAAAAAAGACTGATAGGCTATGGCTAAACCATAAAAGTCACATCCTATCAGTCTTTGCACATCAATTCAAAGTATACTCCGATAAGGAAATGCGGCAGCTAAACGCACACATTGCAAAACTGAATGAGCAGATCGCAAGATGGCTGATTATTCATCAGATGCTGGGAACGCGGGTATCGGATACCTCGACACTCCGGTGCGACTGCTTGTATCAGGAAAATGATCAGGATATGATACGAATCCATCAGGTAAAAACCAGAGTATTCCAAAAGCCTATCAGCAGGGAATTAGCACGTCTGCTACAGAAATCAGGGGAGAAGAGTATGAGCAAATACGACCGAACGATTGAAGAGAATAAGAAAAAAAGCAAAGAAAAGATTGGGCTTGCGAAGAGGGCGATATATGAGCTGCTGGAAGAGAAAGAGAGGATAACAGTTCCGAAACTGATGCGCATCACCGGACTGTCCAGAGGGTTCTTTTACAAAAACGAGGTTATCCGGCAGGAGATGGATAAGGCGGTGGAACAGCAGGCTGGGATAATAGATCCCAGGCGTGAAATCTTAAATATGGCGATGGAGAGGCAGATAGCAATGCTCCAGCAGCAGATTATCGGCTTGAAAAAAGAGAATGAGAAACTGCGGAAGGCATTGAACAAGAAAGCGCTTAATATACTTAAAAATTTATAATCAAAATCTATATAGAGTCAGCGGATAGGAAGGAATATTCTGCTGGCTCTTGTCTGTTGTAATTCTTGGCCTAAAAAAATTATAAAAAAGTTTTGACTTGGAACAAGATCTAAAAAGTATACTTAAGCCTGGACAGGAATAATACGTTTTAGGCATAGTTTACAATACGATATAGGTATTTGCAGGAAAACAGGAGTGACAGTAAAATGGAAGTGGTTGAGGATTAATGCTGTAGTACCGCAGAAACGCTGGAAAAGGGAACACAATACACAGTTTTGTATGACGTTAAAGCCAGTAAATTCAAGGCATAAGAGGAATGGGCTACATTTTAAAAAAGAAACGTCTCCTGGTCAATTCAAATATCTGACCAAGAGACGTTTTTACAGTTTTATGGATACAAATGTACCATCCGATGCTTCCACATGAATAATTTCCAGCCCTTTATTTTCCTTGAAAAGATCCAGGGATTCTCTCAATACTATAGAGATGATATCTTTTGAAATCAGGCTACAGTAAGGATTCGACGTATGGCTCCTCATATCTTCAAATATTCTGTCTGGAATGAATCTTATGACAAAACCGACCATAGAGACCGGGATCGGCATAGACAGGTGCACCCCTTTTGCTCTGATTTTTACTTTCATATGAGTATACCCTATCTGTCTACAAAGACTCTTACAGTCGTTCCGTCCGCTGCGGCTACGCTGACAAAATCTCCTTCGATTTCATCGTCCAGACATTCGGAAACAGCGTCCATCATGCTGGAAAGATCAACCCCTTCCAGGTCTTTTTCCGGAATCGGAAGTTTCCCGGTCACTTTTAGTATCTTCTTGATGGCTCCCACCGGGAACTGTACGTTTACTTTGTCACCTGAAACACTGTCCACAATAATGCGAAACATTTTCTTGTCGTAGCTGTTTCTCTTCAATACCGGCTCCCGGGCAGGAGTCTCCGTATTCATAGCCGCCATCAGTTCGGCTCCCTGTTCTGCCGTGATCGTTCCATCCTCAACCATTTTTAAAATTCTTAATTTTTCATCCATGATAAACTCCTTTTTATATGCTATTTTAACTGTGCGATTGCCTGTTCCACTGTTATTTCTCCGTTTTCCAGCGCTTTCAGAATTTCTTCTTTTTGAACCGACTGTTCATCGGGAGCTGATTCATAACCGAGTTCTTTGATCACTGTGTCCAGTTTGGACCGGACCGTGGGATAGGATATGCCGAGCGCCTTCTCAACCTCTTTGATATTTCCCCTGCAGCGGATAAAGGTCTCTGTAAAGTACAGATCTTCGTCTGAAAGATAATCAAATTTGCTGAGTCTGAAATTATTTTCAATGATGGTATTGCAGGAGTTACATTTGAGCCTTGTGACGGCCAGGTCATTCCTGCACACGGGACAGCGGCTGATAATCTTTTTCATGCATTCATTTCCTTTCTGTTTTCTATTAATATAATATTATAACTTATAAATGTCAATATTAAAATTAATAATATTAATATAATAATTAAATATATTAATATAAAAATTGAATAATTGTAGAATAGCATAGAAATAATTTTTATTAAAAAAGAGAACTATGGTACATTTCGGGAAGTGCATATAAAGCAGGAACAAGCCTCTGGAGACAGAGAGAACAGCAGAGGACTTGTCCGCTTGATAGTCAAAAACCGGTGATTTTTTCGGCGCCTTCAACGCCGATTTCCAAAAGAGTCTGTTTTGAGGAAGCAAAATTATCCTGAAACAGAATCTGAAATGTGTGGGCCAGCTGTGCATAGTCTGCACAGGAACAGCTTTCTCGAATAGAAGCAGAAATTCCGGTCCATCCGGGAACCGGTTCGGCACCTGTCTCTTCCAGGCGGAGGATGCTGCCTTTCAATAACAGGAGGGTGATTTTCCTGTAAATCTCCCGGAAAGCTGCAAGGGGACAGTGTCTGATCACAGACTGCAGTCCAATGCTGACCGTATGCACCAGGGATTTTTTCTCATCGGGTATGGATGCAGCCTCGGAAAGTTCTTTCAGCATTTCATGCGGAACATGAGGGAGGGATGCAAGCATAACCGGACTGCTTGTGATCGCAAGGATCTGCAGAGCCTCCAAAAAATCTCTCATATTGTTTGCGGCAGACGCGGCGAAAGGATATAGTGTGGGCATGAATGACTATCTGGCAAAGTCTGTGGAAATCGATCGACTATTAAGTGTACTGCAAAAATGGATGAGTTCTCCTCTCTCATAATATCACAGTGCAGTACTGTGGGAGAGCCAGGTTTGTATTGAATTTATTTTTGAAATAAGTACAATAAAAGAGTAATACATAATATTTGGCTTAGAAAAGAGGAGTTATGAAAAAGTACAAAGGGATCGTTTTCTTTGATTATGACGGAACGACTGTGGACGATACAGATAATATTAGAAAAGCAACCAAAAAGACAATAGAATCTCTCCGAAGACTAAAGGAAAACGGATATCTGACAATGCTGTGTTCAGGGCGCAGCAAACGTTTTCTGGAAGCGGATATCGATAAATTTGAGGGAGCCATTACCTGCAACGGGTCCTATACGGAAGTCGGCGGACAGGTTGTCAGTGATATTCACATTTCTGAAGAGGCAATGCAGAAGGTCATTTCCGGATATTTTTCAGAAGATACGGCTCTGCATATGGAGACACAGGATGTTACATATTATATGCACTATAACCAGCCGTTTTACCATGATTTCCGGGAGTTTCTTGGATTTCCGGAACGCTGGTTCGCACCGTGGGAGACGAGAAAAGGAGAGAATATTACGAAAATTGTGATAAATTACAACAGGGAAGAGCTGATGGATGAAATACAGACGGAATTCGAAGGGGAGCTGCAGTGTGTGAAGCCTTTTGAAGATATGAATATTTTAGATATTATGTCAAGAGGGATCACCAAGGGAAATGCCATTATAAATCTCATGGACCGATATGGAATCGGCAAAAAGGACTGTTATGCCTTCGGTGATTCCGATAATGACATAGAGATGCTTGAGGCTGTGGGAACCGGTATTGTGATGGGACGGCACAGCAAGGCAGCAGGAAAAGCGGCTGATATGCTGACGGGTACCGTAAGAGAAGAAGGCATCACGACGGCGCTGGAATCAATAGGACTGATATAAGATCTATGAAGAAATCATATTTGTTCAGGGGGATTTTTTATGCGGCAGGACTTTTTATACTGGCTCTGGGGATTACCCTGAATACGAAAACAGGCCTGGGAGTATCGCCGATCATATCAGTTTCATACAGTATTTCAGCTATATGGAATCTCAATTTCGGAAATATGACACTGGCTCTCTATGGGATCTTCGTGGCTGCTGAAATGCTTCTCCATACCATCAGAAATAAACGGAGCATTAAGAGGGAAGGCACCGTTCTTACCCATGAAAATAAGGTCGATTTAAAGCTGCTGCTCCTTATGGACTTGCTGCAGTTTCCGCTGAGTCTGATATTTACAAGATTTTTAAATGTTTTTTCAGCGTGGATACCTGATCTTTCCTCGCTTGGTCCGGACAGCTTTGCCGGAAGTTTTTTGGGAAGGCTTATGTTCCTGGTCATTGCGGTGATTTTGACTGGAATCGGAGCGGCCATGTCTTTGAACATGCGGGTGATCCCGAATCCTGGAGATGGAATTGTACAGGCAATCGCGGACTGCGTTGGGAAAGAAACCGGACTTGTGAAGAACTGTTTTGACATATTAAACATCTCCATTACAGCCATGGCAGGCATGGTTTTTGGGGGGAAAATCATCGGTATTGGCATCGGAACGGTGGCGGCGGTGATCGGAGTCGGACGAACGATTTCAATATTCAATCATTTTGTCAGGAAAAAAATGGATACACTGGCGGGGATGCAGGCAAAGTAATAGAAGTTTAAGGGGTAAAGTTAAGAGTTCTGTCCCTTTAGAAAGCAGGGGAATCAGTTGACTTTTCCGGAAGCAAAAGAAAAAGAAGATTATACAATAACTTACAGCAACAACACCAATACCGGAAGTGTTACTAAGACATTTTATGTTGTTCCCAAAAAACAAAGATTACCTATGCTAAGTCCAAAAAATCCAGGAAGCTGACGATATAATACAAGAAAGCGGCAGGAGCGGGCGGTTACCAGATTGCATACCGCAAAAAAGGAACAAAATCTTATCAGGTTAAGGTGCGCGCTTATAAAATTGTTCGGAAAACAAAATATTACGGAAGTTACAGTCCGCAGAAGACAGTTCGTATTCGCTGAGAAATGCGGGCAGAAGAACTGGTGAATACAGAGCCAGGAAACCGCCCTGTGATCGAAAATGGTCACAGGGCGGTTTCCTGGTTTATGATTGTAGTAAATAGATTATGGATGAGCGGGAAAAATTATAAATACTTTTCTCCATATCCATAGTTTTCTACGACATAGTCGATATCCTTGTCTCCCCGGCCGCTCAGACAAACGAGAATGGAGCCTTTTTTCATTTCCTGAGCTTTCTTTGTAGCATAGGCTACCGCATGGGAACTCTCGATGGCCGGGATGATCCCTTCATAGCGGGACAGTTCAAAAAATGCTTTCATGGCAGCTTCATCGTCTGCCGTCTCATAGGAAACCCGCCCTAAATCATTCAGGAATGCGTGCTCTGGTCCGACAGAGGGATAGTCAAGTCCGCTGGCGATAGAGTAGACTGGAGCGGGCTCCCCGGCTCCGTCTTTCAGCATGATACTTTCAAATCCGTGCATGACTCCTTTTTCTCCATAAGTCATAGAAGCGGCGTGATCGCCTGGGTTTGAGCCTCGGCCCAGCGGTTCCACGCCCACGATGTCTACCGGCTCATCGACAAAGGGAATGAACATGCCGATGGAGTTGCTTCCTCCTCCGACGCAGGCGCAGACTACATCCGGCAGCAGTCCTGTCATTTCTATGAACTGTTCTTTTGCCTCATATCCCACAACAGACTGAAAGTCACGAACCATCAGCGGGAATGGGTGAGGACCCAGGGCAGATCCGATACAGTAAATAGAATCTTTATAGTTTTTTGCGTAAGAGTCAAATGCAGAATCAACAGCTTCTTTTAAGGTCTTTAATCCGTGTGTGACCGGAACGACGTTTGCACCGAGGATTTTCATGCGGGTCACATTGGGAGCCTGCTTTGCAATATCCACTTCTCCCATATGTATCTCACATTCCAGTCCGAAAAATGCCGCCGCCGTTGCCAGAGCCACGCCGTGCTGCCCGGCTCCGGTCTCGGCGATCAGACGTTTCTTTCCCATGAATTTTGCCAGGAGGCCTTCTCCCATGCAGTGATTCAGCTTGTGGGCGCCGGTATGATTTAAATCTTCCCGTTTCAGATAGATCTGGCAGTTTCCGTACATGTTTGAGAGCCGTTCACAGTGATAGACCGGTGTGGGCCTTCCCTGGAATTCTCTGCGGATTCTCCGGAGTTCATTGATAAACTGGGATGAGTGGCAGATTGTCTGATAAGCCTCTGAGATTTCTTCAAAGGCGGGTTTTAACTCATCCGAAAGATAGGCGCCGCCGTAAGGGCCGAAGCGTCCTTCGTCATCCGGATAATTTCGTAAATATGTCTTGTAATCCATAAATTCCTCCTGTTATATCAGATAACTTCTCGGAATCTTCAGCCCTGATTTTATAAGGCTTTCAGACCCTATCTCAAAAAAATCACCCACTTTTTTTAAAAACACTTGACAAATCGCTCAAAATTTGCGGCGAAGCCGAT
>NZ_CAJSYK010000028.1:0-36982 GCF_910574135.1 Anaerostipes faecis
TTTGTGCACTGGTTTCTTTTCTCTTGCCATAATAAAAGGCCCTCCTATGATTTTTATTTTATCATAGAAGAACCTTCTAAGTTCTATTTTACAGAAAAAGTTTCACACACTCGCTGAATGATAAGAGCCGTATGAAAGGAGACTTTCACGTACGGTTCCGTGAGAAGTTTGAGGTGAAATTCCTCTTACTTACTCGACTGAGAGGTCGGCTAGTCACTTAATGACTAGCCTCCTACTCGATTGAACTTATAAAAGATTTTGATTTAATATCTCTGCCAAACGGTTTCTGGCTTTGGTCACTGATTTGTCTGAAACTTTTTTTGCAGACAGGCAGTGTTCCAGTTGTTCCATCCGGGAATCTACCCGTGAAAAAGCAGTTTTTCTGCTTTTTGTATACTGTTCAAACGCCTTTTTGATATTTTTAAATTGTTCGCTGGCCAGATCTTTTGAAAGTTCAGCGTTTAAATATTTATCTGTCGTCTCAATCGCTCTCAGGCCCAGCCTGTACTGGCTGTCACTGAGTCCTTCCGGTTTTACGTGTGCTGTACCGCATCCGCTTAAAGTAACTGCAATCGCCAAAGCTACAATACCGGCTAAGAGATATCTTTTCATATGGAACCCTCACTTTTTGTATGAATCTAATAAAAAATCAGTAAATTTTTGTTTGAATCATACAATAGCACAGATCTCATAATGTGTAAATATTTCCACTGTACTTTTTCGTATACAAAAGATACAAAACGGAGCCTGCTATAAATCCAGGGATGAAAGGATCTCTTTTAACTGTCCTGCAGATTTATTCAGCAGATTGGATTCTTTACTGTTTAAATCAATTTCTATGACCTGTTCCGCACCGTTTTTGTTGACAATGGTCGGTACGCTCAGACAAAGGTCAGACAGGCCATATTCTCCGCTAAGCAGGCTGGAGACCGGGAGGATCGAATTTTTATTTCGAATAATGCTCTCTGCAATATGGCTGACTGCGATGGCGACGCCGTAATAGGTAGCACCTTTCTTCTCGATGATCTCATAGGCGCTGTTTCTCACATCGTCAAAAATCCTCTTCATAGATTTCTCGTGGTCAAAATGCCCGCGCATTTCACAAAATTCGTTGATGCCGATCCCTGAGACATTGGTGTCACTCCAGACAGCCAGTTCACTGTCTCCATGCTCCCCGATGATAAATGCCTGAATGCTGCCGCTGTCTACTTCCAAGTGTTCGCTGAGCAGGTATTGGAAACGTGCCGAATCCAAGACGGTTCCGGAGCCAAAGACCCGGTTTTTTGGAAATCCTGAAAGCTTTAAAGTCACATAAGTAAGAATATCAACCGGATTGGCAACAACCAATAAGATCCCCTCGGAGTTTCGTTTGGTGATCTCCGGAATGATAGATTTAAAAATGGATACATTTTTGTGTACCAGGTCGAGACGGGTTTCATCGGGCTTTTGATTTGCACCGGCGGTTATGATGATCAGCCCGCAGTCCGCGACATCATCATAGGTGCCTGCATATATCTTGGATGTATCTACATACGGGCGCCCATGGCTTAAATCCATCGCCTCACCCTTGGCTTTTTCTTCGTTTACATCGATTAAGACCAGTTCGGAAAACAGTCCCTGGTGCATCAGGCTGAATGCGGTGGACGCACCGACAAATCCGCAGCCAATGATGGCCGTTTTTCTATTATTGATCATAAAAAATCCTCCTTTGTATTAAGTAGTTTAACAAAGGAGGATAAAATATTCATCGAATTTTGATAAAGTGAGAAACTGTATCAAAATCTATTTGTTGGATCTTCTCCAAATGTGAGCTTTTTCTGCGTCTTTGATCAGCTGGTCTCTGAAGTCTGGATGAGCGATATTGATCAGGGCTTCCGCGCGCTGCCATGCAGAGAGTCCCTTCATGTTTGCCATTCCGTATTCAGTGACGATGTAGTGGGCATTGGCACGGGTATCTGTTACAATAGACCCGTTATGCAGGGTAGGAAGAATACGGGAATGCATCTGGCCGGCCTTGTCTGTGAAAGTGGAAGAAAGACATACAAAGCTCTTTCCACCGTTTGATAAGTAAGCTCCCATGACGAAGTCCAACTGTCCGCCGGCGCCGCTGATCTGTTTGATTCCTGAAGATTCTGCACTGATCTGTCCGTACAGATCCACATCCACGGCGTTATTGATAGAGATGAAATTGTCAATGGAAGAAACCCTTGCAATGTCATTTGTATAGTTTACAGGAGCACTCATACATTCCGGATTGTTATCTAAGTAGTCATATAATTTTTTGGTTCCTGCTGCAAACGCATAGGTTTGACGGTAGCGGTCGATATTTTTTCTGGCACCGGTGATCTTTCCTGCTTTTGCAATGTCTACGAACGCATCCACATACATTTCAGTGTGAACACCCAGGTCTTTCAGGTCGGATTCCGCGATCATGGAACCTACGGCATTCGGCATTCCGCCGATACCAAGCTGGAGACATGCGCCGTTCGGGATCTGGTCTACAATGAGTTTTGCAACGGCTTTGTCCACATCAGTGGCTGCTCCGCCTCCGCCCAGTTCTGCAATCGCAGGATTTCCGCCTTCGACGATCATATCAACTTTGGAAATATGTACGCCCTCTTCAAATCCGCCTAAGCAGCGAGGCATATTTTCGTTAACCTCCACGATGACACAGTCGGCTTTTTCAAGCATTGCAGCCAGGTGGGATGCGCTTGGCCCGAAGTTGAAGAATCCGTGTTCATCCATCGGGGCAACCTGCATCATCGCAACATCTATGTGATCGATGTAATTGCGGTAGTATCCTGGAAGCTCAGAATAACGGATTGGTGCATAATATGCGAATCCTTCGTTGATCCATTTTCTCTCCAGTCCGCCCATGTGCCAGGAATTCCATGTAAAGTGATCGGCAGGGGAGTCGATCTTTGTAATCTCCAGCGGCCACATGACGATTCCGCCCCGGATATTAATATTTTCCAATTCCGGCATTCTTTTTGCCAAAGCCTTGTCAAGGGCAACCGGTGTGGTGACGCACCAGCCGTACTCCAGCCAATCGCCGGATTTCACAACTTTTACGGCCTCATCGGCTGTTTTAAGTTTCTTTTGGTATTCTTCCTTAAATGACATAAGTAATCCTCCTGTCTTTTATCTGTTAATTTATTAACATACCGTTTCATTGTACCATCCGCATAAAAGAAACACAAGTAAAATAATTTAAATTATGGGTGGCCTTTTTACAAGTTTTGTACTATAATTAGATACTGAGTTTAGGAGGACATTTATGGAACATAAAAAATTTACTTGGAAGCATTACACACTGATCACAGTCGGGATTATTTTTGTGATCTACTGCTGTATCGCAGTGTATTTCAGCAAGAAGTTTACATATGGAACAAAGATCAATGGTGTCGATGTTTCCAACAAGACAGTTGACGAAGTTACAGACATTTTCAAAAAAAAGGCGGACGGCTATTCGCTGACCGTAAAAGAGCGAAAAGGCAGAGAGGAAGTTTTAAAGAGCAGTGTGCTCAAGGTTTCCTTTGACGGTGAAGACCAGATCAGGAAGCTCAAAGACGGACAGAGTTCTTTTCTGTGGATCAAAGGTGTTTTCGGGGGAGAGAAGTACAACGATATCGATATGTTTGCTTATGACAAAGCAGCATTTCAAAAGGCCTTAAAAAACCTTGACTGCTTCAAAAAGAAAAATATCATCAAGATCCGAAATGCCAAACCGGTTTACAAAGACGGAGCTTATCAGATCCAAAAAGAAGAAATCGGTACGGTCTTAAAGAAGGAACAGACGGAAAAACTCATAAAGAGTGCCGTAGAAGGCGGTGTCGCTGTCGTGGATCTGGACAAGGAAGGCGCCTATGATGTCCCGAAGTATACTAGCAAGAGCAAAGAGATCATTTCTCTGAAAGACAGGATGAACGATTCTCTGAAGGGAAGTATTACTTATAAGTTCGGGAAACAGACGGTAGTTCTTGATAAGGATGTATACCACAAGTGGTTTAAGATCAAGAATGACACAGATTTTACTATCGACATGAAGAAGATGGAAAACTGGGTTATGAAGTTTGCATACAAATATAACACGATGGGGACTATGCGCACTGTCAAGACTCACGACGGAAGAACCAAAAAGATTTTCGGAGGTCCTTACGGCTGGAGAATGAGCCGTGAAAAGGAAGAAGCCGCAGTCAAAAAAATGCTGAAAGAGGGCACACAAGAGACAAGAGAGCCATACTGGCGCCAAAAGGCAAAGGTATACGACGGATATCAGGGAGACATCGGCGATACTTATATCGAGGTCGATATGGGACAGCAGGAAGTTTTCTACATTAAAAAGAAAAAGGTTGTCTTTTCTTCATCCGTAGTCACAGGCAAGATGGAAGCGGGAAGAAAAACACCGGAATGTGTGGCATTTGTACTGTACAAACAGCGCAATGCGACATTGAGCGGTCAGGGTTATAACTCACCGGTATCTTACTGGATGCCGTTCAACGGCAACGTGGGACTTCACGATGCAAGCTGGAGGTCTTCTTTCGGAGGAAGTGAGTATATTTCCGGGGGATCACACGGATGTGTCAATATGCCGCCTTATGCAGCTGCAACCCTTTACAATATGATCGATGCCGGAACACCGGTTATCTGCTATTACTAAACTAAACCGAGAGAGCAGGATTTAAATAGTCCGGGCTCTCTCTTTTTGTTATTTCATAGGAAAGGTCTACGACCTTTTTGTCCACGGATCAGGAGGGAATGAAAATGAGGATCAGCATAACACAGTGGGTGCATGGAGAGCTGAGACGCTTTATTAAACAAGGAGACTTATGTATCGATGCAACGGTTGGAAACGGAGGTGACACTGAGTACTTGTGCGGGCTCACAGACAGAGTGATTGGATTTGAAATACAGGAGGAAGCACTGTTCAATGCCAGGAAGCGGCTGAAATTAAAAGGATACCATCCAAAGTTTATTTTGGACAGCCATGAAAATATGGACCGGTATGCAGAAAAAGGTACGGTACAGGCGATTTTGTTTAATCTGGGTTATCTTCCGGGTGGGGATCACAGTATTGCTACAAGGCCGAAAAGTACGATACAGGCTATTAAAGTGGGACTTGAGCTTTTGAAATCGGGAGGAGTTATCAGTGTTTGTATTTATAGTGGAGGAGATACCGGGTTTGCGGAGAAAGAAGAAGTCCTTCAATACTTAAAGCAGCTGGATGACAGGAGATATATTGTTATAAAACAGGACTTTTATAATAAACAGAATCATCCTCCGCTTCCGGTACTTATTTTGAAACTGGATTAGCTTGCTCTTTCCTCCGGCACATTGTAATTTATGAGTGGAAGAAAGCTTAAAACCGGGTTTTAATTTCTGCGGCATTTTAAAGATGGAGGAAGATTTTATGAAAAAAAATTGCGGGAGAGAACGGTGCGTTCCATATAGACGGACAGGCGTTTTATGATGCGATTGTGAGCAGTACAGAAGATTATATCTATATCATCGATATGACAACCGATATGGCTCTGATTTCCGATAATATGCTGCAGGATTTTGAACTGCGGGAAGAATCGTACCCGGGCTTGCTCCGATGGTCCTGTCCTGACACTGAAGCCGCAGGTCCTGCTCAGTTTATACCGCTCCTTGAAAACAGCGGGCTGATTATAGAGGCAGGAAAATGAATATTGGAGCAGGCATTCTCTACATGTAAACGCTGGCTGCTTCATATCCGGATCATGTATTTAATCATTCTTTTATCGGGGCGGTCATAAAGCTATGCCACAGTGTAGGGATTGCTGTATGTGTGGAAGGAGTCGAGCATCCGGAAGAACTGGAAGCAGTGTGTTCCCTGGGTGCAGACAGTATACAGGGATTTTATATTTCAAATCCGATCCCGGCGGATCAGTTTGAGGAGAAATATTGGAAGAAGGGCGGGAGGCAATGAATATGACCTCCCTGATTTATTTTTGTTCCTTCAAACATAAATACGTTCCTTATCTTTTGGCGGGACTTTAGAACTGCGTTTTCCTTGCGCTGAGGTTATTACGATTATTTTATATGCAGCTGTTTCTTCGCAGCTTTCTGCCGCTGTCAGCCGGCAGGAACTGCAGGATGAGAACCGCAGCCTGTCGACGCTTGCAAACTATGACCAGCTCACCGGACTGCTGAGCCGGCATGCTTTCCTAAAAAAGGTGGAAAACTGTCTGGCGGCCTTTGCAGTGCTGGCACTGCGCGATATTGATGATTTTAAGATTGTAAACGACACGTGGGGACATTTCTGCGGAGATAAGATTCTGAGTGAACCAGCAGAACTTATCCGTTCTTTTCTGGGAGGAGACGTGGATGTCTGCCGGTGGGGAGGAGCAGAGTTTATTTTTCTTTTCCGGGACACACCGCTGGAGGATGTGCTCATAAAGCTTTAGGAGCTGTGTGATACGGTGGCCGGACATGTTTTTTGCTGTGATGATAAAAATCTGCATATTACTATGACCTTCGGAGTCAGTCCTTCCGAGGAGATAATTGCCCTGGCCGACAGACAGATGTACAAGGGCAAGACTGCAGGGAAGAATCGCGTCGTCTGCGGGAAACCATGAGACTGTGTTATACCTTATCGTGCGGAGCACGTCCACCCGAAGGGTATAAAATACGGTGTGCCCTGTGGGTATATTTTGTTCTGACGTTTCATATAGTATTAATTGTATGAGTTTTTCTCCATTATCCCAGTCGGCTCTTAACAGGCCTCCTTCCGATAACGGAGAGAAATATCTTAGCTGGCTTGAAGGAGAGTAAATGGAATGAAGAAGATTTTCTGTGTAATATGGTCTCTGTTTTTGTGTCTGCAGCTCGGATTTCACACGGTCCGGGCGGATGATACGTTAAAGCTCTATGCAAAATCTGCAATTTTGATGGATGCGGGCAGCGGACGAGTCTTATTTGATAAATCCGGAAAAGCCAGAATGCCGAATGCCAGCACTACAAAGATTTTAACATGCCTGTATATTATTAAACATTGCAATCTGGAAGAGGAAGCGACAGTTTCTAAAAATGCCGCTGCCCAGCCACAGGTCCATCTGGGGGCAAGGGCCGGGGAAAAATACAAAGTTAAGGACCTCCTTTACGGACTGATGCTTGAGTCTTACAATGACTGTGCGGTGATCCTGGCGGAGCACGCGGCGGGATCAACTGAAAACTTTGCAAAAAAGCTCAATGCAGAGGCCAGATCCTATGGGGCAAAGTCGACACACTTTGTCACGCCCAACGGATTGGACCGCACCGACAAAAACGGGATTCATTCCACTACGGCATATGATCTTGCACTGATCATGAAACAGTGCATCAAAAATAAAGAATTTTTGGAGATCACCAGAGCCAGGAGCCATTCTTTTCATGACGCATCCGGGCAGCGTTCTTTTAATTGCAATAACCACAACGCCCTGCTGTCCATGATGGACGGTGCGGTTTCCGGAAAGACCGGATTTACTTCTAAAGCCGGGTACTGCTACGTGGGAGCCGTGAAGAAAAATGGCATGACCATGATCGCGGTCGTGCTGGCCTGCGGATGGCCTCCCCATAAAACTTACAAATGGTCGGATGTCAGAACTTTGATAGACTACGGTGCCAAAAATTATTCCTATCACAAGATTATTCCGGACTACAGCAAATTAACGGACTTGTATGTAAATGGAGGGATGGAGCACAAAGTCTCCATAGGGGCCAAAGGCGGAGGTATGACGCTTCTGCTGAAAAAAGGGGAAAAGGTCGATATCAAATGCCAGATCCCGAAGAGTTTAGATGCACCTGTAAAGAAGAAAGAACAGGTGGGGAAGATCGAATATGTGCTGAACGGCAAGGTGATCCGGGAGGAAAAAGTCTTTACGAAAAATTCTATCGACAAAAAGGATTACTGGTGGTATCTCGGAAAAACACTGGATGAGTTCTGCCTGTAAAAAATATTAGAGGAAAAGGTTGTTGAGATTCTGGATCAACTGCCTTTTTTTCTAAACTGAAATATGATAAGATAACCGGAGAATAAACCAAGGAAAGGAGAACAAGACAATGTTATTTATAGAATATCCGAAATGTACAACCTGTAAAAGAGCGAAAAAATGGCTGGACGAGCATCAGATTTCCTATGAAGACCGCCATATAGTGGAAAACAATCCAAAAGCAGAGGAATTAAAAGAATGGATTGCAGTGAGCGGACTTCCGGTCAAGCGTTTTTTTAATACAAGCGGGATGAAATACAGGGATCTGGGACTGAAAGACCGACTCCCGGAAATGAGCGAGGAGGAACAGATCGATCTTCTGGCGACAGACGGCATGCTGGTAAAACGTCCTTTAGTCATAGGGGATGACTTTGTCTTGATTGGATTTAAAGAGGAACAATGGGGCAATACTATCAAATAAAAAGTATTTTTGCAGACAGAAAGGATATTGCGAATGGAACGAAAGAATACATGGCTTTCTTATACAGAAGAAGAGATAGAAAAACTGGAATCTCTGGCGTCTGATTATAAAGAGTACCTCACCGGCGGAAAAACAGAGAGGGAATGTGTGAAAGAATCAGTAAAACTGGCCCAGAGAGCAGGATATCAGGATTTAGAGCATTTTATAGCAGAGGAAAAGAAGCTGAACCCGGGTGATAAAGTTTACCGCACGTGGATGGACAAAACCATTGTCCTATTCCAGATCGGGGAAAAGCCGATGGAAGACGGGTTGAACATTTTGGGGGCGCACATCGATTCCCCAAGGATGGATTTAAAACAAAATCCACTGTATGAGGACACAGAAATGGTGCTTCTGGACACCCATTACTACGGCGGTGTGAAGAAATATCAGTGGGTGACGCTGCCTTTGGCTCTCCACGGAGTTGTCATTAAAAAGGACGGAACTACAATTGAGATCAGCATTGGTGAGAAAGAAACCGATCCTGTGGTAGGGGTGACCGATCTTTTGATCCATCTGTCCGCACAGCAGCTGGAAAAGAAGGCTAAGGTCGTGATCGAAGGTGAAGATCTGAATGTACTGATCGGAAGCCGCCCGGCCAAAGGTGAAGAGAAGGATGCCGTAAAAAGAGAAATGCTTGGCATATTGAAAGAGGAATACGGGATTGAGGAAGAAGATTTCCTGTCTGCTGAGATCGAGGTTGTCCCGGCAGGGCCCGCCAGAGATTTCGGATTAGACCGCAGCATGATCATGTCTTACGGGCAGGATGACAGGGTTTGTGCCTACACATCCCTTGTGGCTATGCTGAATGTGGAGGATGCTCAGAGGACTACCTGCTGTATCCTCGTGGACAAAGAAGAAATCGGAAGCGTGGGCGCTACCGGCATGCATTCCAGATTTTTTGAAAATACACTGGCCGAGATCATGGCCCTGACAGGAGAATACAGTGAGTTAAAACTCCGCAGAATCCTTCAGAATTCTCATATGCTGTCTTCTGATGTGAGTGCGGCTTTTGATCCGAATTATCCTCAGGTCATGGAAAAGAAGAATGCGGCTTACTTCGGAAAGGGACTGGTCTTGAATAAATACACCGGCTCCAGGGGGAAATCCGGTTCCAACGACGCCAACCCTGAATTCGTTGCGAAACTCCGAAGAATGTTTGATGATAATCAGGTAGCATTCCAGACTGCAGAACTCGGAAAAGTGGATGAAGGAGGCGGGGGAACCATCGCTTATATTCCGGCTTCCTATGCTATGGACGTCATCGACTGCGGTGTTGCAGTGCTGAATATGCACGCTCCATGGGAGATCACAAGCAAATCCGATCTCTACGAAGTGGAAAAGGGATACGAAGTATTCCTGCGAAACTGCTGAACATCATGTAGATAAAAAGAGAATCCTGACAGTTTCCTTATCACTGTCAGGATTCTCTTTTATTTTAGATTCTGAAAATAAATTACTTTTTGCTCGGTATGATCTCGATCCAGTAGCCGTCGGGATCACTGATGAAGTAAATACCCATATCCGGATTTTCATAACAGATACAGCCCATCTCCTCATGACGCTTGTGAAGGGCTTCCATATCGTCGGTCTCCAGAGCCAGGTGATACTCGAGTTCTCCCAGATTATATGGTTCCGTGCGGTCCTTTAACCATGTGAGCTCCAGAGAGAAGCCTGTAGTCTGGTCTCCCAGAAATACGAGCTTAAAACTCCCGTCGGATGCGTTTTTTTCACGGACAGGCTCAAGATCCAATGCTTTTTTATAGAAGTCAAGGCTTTTGTCCAAGTCCAGAACGTTGAAGTTAAAGTGATTAAATGCAATCATAATGTCCTCCTTGATATTTTACGATTTTCTTAAATTTATAATAACATACTTTTTGCTATTTACAAGTGTAA
The DNA here is from genome assembly GCF_910574135.1 of Anaerostipes faecis. Taxonomy (NCBI): domain Bacteria; kingdom Bacillati; phylum Bacillota; class Clostridia; order Lachnospirales; family Lachnospiraceae; genus Anaerostipes; species Anaerostipes faecis. The sequence goes on from NZ_CAJSYK010000028.1 coordinate 10,348, forward strand.
AAGAGAGTGGATATAATGGTAGAGTATTTAGGAAAGACGAAAGGGGAAGTTATGAAGCAGCAAATCAGCAAGTTAAAGAAGTTGACAGCAGTCCTTCTGATGTTGTCTTTGCTTATCGGGACAGGAATCGGTCCGGCTAAGGCAAAGACCGTCAGCGCGGCACAGACAAAATACTGGATTAAGGTTAATAAGCAGGCAAATGTAGCCACTGTATATAAGCTTACCAAAGGAAAGTATAAACCGATCAAGGCGTTTTTAGTGTCCTGTGGGGGCTCCAATACACCGTCCGGAACCTTTTATACTCCGGCGAAATATCGCTGGCAGACATTGATGGGACCGAGCTATGGACAGTATTGTACAAGGATTCATGGAGGGATTTTATTCCACTCTGTGTGGTATTACAGCCACAGCAAGGCCAGCCAGTCCACCGTTCAGTTCAATAAGCTTGGAAAGACCGCATCACACGGATGCGTGCGTTTAAGTGTTGCTGACGCAAAGTGGATCTATGATAACTGTAAACTGGGAACAAAGGTTACCATATACAGCAGCAAGAATCCGGGACCGTTAGGAAAACCAAAGCCCATCAAGGTGTCCACTTCCAGAAGTATGTACTGGGACCCGACCGATCCGGATAAGAACAATCCGTACCGCAAGGTAAAACCGACCATCAAGATTTCTTCCAAGAAGAAAAAAACAGTGGAGTACGGCAAATCTTACAGCGTGAAGTCTCATGTAACGGCGAAAGACAATGTGACAAAGAAAAGCCTTACAAAGAAAGTGAAGTATTCAGTCACCAAGTATAATGCAGAGAAGAAAAAGTATTATAAAGCGAAATTCAGCACAAAATCTTTAGGTACATACAAGATTAAGTATTCTGTAAAATCTGCCCTTGGAAAGAGCGCAAGCAAGACGATCAAGGTAGAAGTTGTGGATACTCTTGCACCGGTAATTTCCAACGCGGCAAATAAAACAGTTACGATTAATACGAAGAATGCTGTGTTTAAGACAACGGCCAAGATGAGAAGCGGCAAGAGCAGAACTTCTGCCATGACAGTCTCCATCACAAAACCGGGAGAGAAGAAGGCCACGTCCATGTCTTACTCTAAGGCCAAATCTTACGTGTTTAACAAGGCCGGAACTTACACTGTGAAGTATACGGTGAAGAACAGCAATAAGCCTTACAGAGCGGCATCCAAGACAGTAAAAGTTACAGTCAAAGGTTATAAGAATGCTGAGATAAAAGCAAATCCGACGGCATTTACAATGACAGTGACCGATCCAAATGCGGTAGATCAGGCAAAGAAAGAATTAGAGGCACAGATTATAAAGGCCATCAGCATTACAGACAATGGTACTAAGGTGATACCGTCTGATAAAAATCTGAAGTTTGAATATATTGGGCAAAACGATGATACAGCCTATACAGACTTCTCAAAAGACGGAAACTGCAGAGTGAAAGTTACTTATACTGGTACAAAAAATAAGAAGCCGGTATCTGTTATCGTGAATATTTCTGTAAAAACCGAAATTCCGTTAGACGGTAAAAATACCAAAGCTATACCTGCCTCTGAGACGACAACAGCAGTAGAATAAACTAAATAGCTTTTAACTATGAAAGGTGTCCGGCTTTGCCGGATGCCTTTTGCATATAGAAATATTGACATCAAACGGGTATATGATAAAATAAATAAGTTAATAAGTATATATTACTTTATTTTATATATTGTATTTAGACAAGAGATACAGTTTAGGAGGATGAAAATTATGGCAGTACCTTATAATCATAAGGCAATCGAACAGAAGTGGAGGAAACACTGGGAGGAACAGCCGGTCAACGAAAATGACGGCAAAAAGCCGAAATACTATTGTCTGGACATGTTCCCGTATCCGTCAGGAAGCGGACTTCATGTGGGACACTGGAGAGGCTATGTGATCAGCGATGTGTGGAGCCGTTACAAAATGCTCAATGGATACTATGTGATCCACCCTATGGGATGGGATGCCTTTGGACTGCCGGCGGAAAACTACGCGATCAAGATGGGCGTGCATCCGAAAGAATCCACAGCAAAGAATATAGAGAATATCAAACGCCAGATCGGCGAGATCGCGGCCATCTATGACTGGGATATGGAAGTCAACACCACAGACCCTGAGTTCTACAAATGGACCCAGTGGATTTTTGTTCAAATGTTTAAAAAGGGACTGGCCTATGAAAAACAGATGCCGATCAACTGGTGCCCTTCCTGTAAGACAGGGCTTGCAAATGAAGAAGTTGTAAACGGCAAATGTGAGCGCTGCGGTGCAGATGTGACGAAGAAAAATCTGAGACAATGGATGTTAAAGATCACAGAATATGCAGACCGCCTCCTGGGTGACTTGGATAAGCTGAATTGGCCGGAAAAAGTCAAGAAAATGCAGGCAGAGTGGATCGGAAAGAGCCACGGCGCCGAGGTTGACTTTAAAATAGAAGACAGCGATGAGGCGATCACTGTCTATACGACAAGGCCGGATACACTTCACGGAGCAACCTTCATGGTATTGGCGCCGGAACACAAGCTGGCAGCGGAACTTGCCACTGATGAGACCAGAGAAGCAGTGGAGGAGTATATCTACCAGGCATCTTTGAAATCTTCCGTAGACCGCCTGCAGGATAAAGAAAAGACCGGTGTGTTTACCGGAAGCTATGCAGTCAACCCGATCAATGGTAAAAAGGTTCCAATCTGGCTGTCTGACTATGTCCTCGCAGACTATGGAACAGGTGCTATCATGTGTGTTCCTGCCCATGATGACCGTGACTTTGAATTTGCCACGAAATTTAATATTCCGATCGTACAGGTCATTGCTAAAGATGGAAAAGAAATCGAAAATATGACAGAGGCATACACAGAGGCAGCCGGAACAATGATCAATTCCGGTGACTGGAACGGTATGGAATCTTCTGTATTAAAAGAGGAAGCCCCGGCCATCATTGAGAAGATGGGAGTGGGCAAAAAGACTACCAACTATAAGCTCAGAGACTGGGTATTCAGCCGCCAGCGCTACTGGGGAGAACCGATTCCGATCGTTCACTGTCCGGACTGCGGTGCCGTGCCGGTGCCGGAAGAAGAACTTCCGCTGACACTTCCGGAAGTTGAAAAATACGAGCCTACGGGAACAGGAGAATCTCCGCTTGCAGACATTGATGAATGGGTCAACACAACCTGTCCTGTCTGTGGAAAACCGGCTAAGAGAGAGACGAATACTATGCCGCAGTGGGCGGGATCATCCTGGTATTTTCTGCGATATATCGACAGCAAGAACAGTAAAGAACTGGTTTCCAAAGAAAAAGCGGACAAATACCTGCCGGTTGATATGTATATCGGCGGTGTAGAGCATGCCGTGCTCCATCTGTTGTATTCCAGATTCTACACGAAGTTCTTGTATGACATCGGTGCAGTGGACTTTGATGAACCGTTCCACAAGCTGTTCAACCAGGGTATGATAACAGGTAAAAACGGAATTAAGATGAGCAAGTCCAAGGGAAATGTAGTCTCACCGGATGATCTGGTAAGAGATTACGGATGTGATTCCCTCAGAATGTATGAACTGTTCGTGGGACCGCCTGAACTGGATGCGGAGTGGGATGAGAGAGGAATCGACGGTGTGCGCCGTTTCTTAAGCCGTTTCTATAACGTGGTTCTGGACCAGAAGGACAAGAATGTTAAAGAGACAAAGGATCTGCTCAAGGTACGCAATCGTCTTGTATATGATGTGACAAGCAGGCTTGAGAAATTCAGCCTGAATACAGTGGTCAGCGGATTCATGGAGTATAATAATAAACTCAATGATCTGGCGAAAAAGGGCGGAGTGGACAAAAAGACTCTGGAAACTTTCATTGTGCTGCTGGCACCTTTCGCGCCTCATATTTCTGAGGAACTCTGGAGTGAGCTGGGACATGAGGACAGTGTATTTTCACAGAAATGGCCGGCCTATGATGAAGCGTATTTAAAAGACGATGAGGTTGAGATTGCAGTGCAGATTAACGGAAAAGCGAGAACAACTATTACCATCGGAGCAGATGATGCAAAAGATGCGGTCATTGCAAAGGCAAAAGAAGCATTGGGTGACAAGCTGAACGGAACCGTTGTAAAAGAGATTTATGTTCCGGGAAGAATTGTAAATATTGTGCAGAAATAAAAAAGTAAATCCAGAAAAATGGCGCAAGTGGAGACATTGCTTGCGCCATTTTTGAATTTGATGATAAAAGGAGAATCAGAAAATGATAAAAGCAGTTTTTTTTGATCTTGATGGCACATTGATTTCTAATACAACTGGTGGAATTCCGAAAAGCGCCAGAAAATCCATAGACTGCCTGAGAATGAACGGAGTTCGTGTATTTACGGCGACCGGCAGACACATGTCGGAGATCAAAGATCTGCCAGCCTTTGACATACAGTTTGACGGCTTCATTACACTGAACGGGCAGCTCTGCCTGGACAGCAGGAAAGAACTGCTTTACGGTGAGCCAATCAGTGAGAGGAATGTCGAGCAGATGCTTACTATGTTTGAGGCGCGGAAGGTGCCGCTTATGCTGGTTGAAAAAGACAGAATGTATATCAATTATATCGATGAGATGGTGGAAAAAGCACAAGCAGCGATTAATACAGCAGTTCCCGATATCGGCACTTATTCCGGAGAACCGATCTATCAATTTATTTTGTATTCGGAGGAAAAAACGGCAGAGAAAATCGTTGCGGGACTTGAGGACTGCAAGATGACCAGATGGAATCCATATGGGGTCGATATCATTTCAAAAAGCGGGGGGAAAGTGGCCGGAATCAAGCGGATCATACAGGCTTGCGGGATTCGACGTAATGAAGTCATGGCATTTGGAGATGGTGAAAATGATATGGACATGCTCCGCTATGCAGGAATCGGGGTCGCGATGGGAAATGCTGAGGAAGATGTCAAAGTGTGTGCGGATTATATAACAGATGATGTGGATGAAGACGGAATTGAAAAGGCATTCAAATATTTTAAGATGGTTTAATTTATTCCTCACCATTTGAATAGAATCGTTATTTTGAGAGTAAAATCAAAAGGGAATATTAGTATAATTTATTTTTATATGTTATATATTTAAAAATTTTTCAGGAACAGAATTAAGGGCTTGAAAAAAAATAGAAATTATAGTAGAATCTATTTATAACAATAAACAGAAAAGGAAAGATAGCATTGGAAAATAAAGATATACTATATGGTGTAGAAACTATTATTATGAAATCCATTTGGAAATTAGAAAAAACAGAGAAAGCTATAACTGTTTATGATATAATTCAAAGTTTAAAGGAAGATTATGAAAAAGAATACAGTCGAGCCACGGTCAGAACCTATCTAACAAAACTCGAAAAAAAAGGTTTTATACACATGGAATGGAAAGGGCGTTATAGTTATGTAATTTCTCTCATAGAAGAAAAAGCATATCAGAAGAAACAGTTAGAAAATATAAAAGAATTTTGGTTCGATGATTCTTTATCAGATATGGTATGTGCCTTTACAGAAACGATTTCACAAGGGCAAGTTGAGGAACTGAAAGATTTGATAAACAAATTAAGTGACTGAAAGGGGTTATTTGTTTATGGAAAGGAATAAAATAAAAGTATTTAATGCTGACAACCAGCTAAGTGCCATGGTATAAAAATAAAGTCATCGTTGCTAAAATTATTTTAATATTTTTTCTGCTTGGCATTATTATTCCGTTCATTGAGATGGTGATCGACATCCTGTAATGATTTGTTGAGATTAAAAGACGACAAAAGGGTGTTTCGCTGTCTGTGGGGAATACAAAATGATCTCCTCCTGTTATAATGAGCATAAAAAGGAGGGGATGATCTTGGATCAGAAGAAAATCGGAGTGTTTATTGCTCTGCTTCGTAAGGAACGGGGAATTACCCAGGCAGAACCTGGTGAAAAAATCGGGGTGACGAATAAAACAGTTTCACGGTAGGAAAATGGAGTTTCCCAAATAAAAGAATATTGCTACTAAGCTAAGAGATACTGCGTAAATGTTCAGTATCTCTTTTTCATTGCCATGAAACAGTATAATATTTCATTTCTGCTTGATTACCTTAAAACTTATTAGATTATGGTTTGTCAAGGGCTTGTTGCGTAAGCAATGCTTTAGCATCCTTTATAAATCATAGTCTGATAAGTAATTTATCAAAAGCAGAAAAGAAATGACTATATTGAAGTATCATGATATAATAACCCCATCAATGCCCATTTGTGGAATTACAAAAAATGCGCTGTCAATGAATTTTCTTGTAGGTGTTGGAAGATGATTTTAATGTGAGAAAATCTTACGAAAAGAACGGCTGGGGACAGGATGTTTAGGAGGTATCATGAAAGGATTTAATCGACAAAATCAATTATTCGCTCTCTGTGGTTTGAACTGTGGGCTTTGCCCTATGTTTTTGAGTAAACACTGCCCTGGCTGCGGGGGCGGCGAGGGAAATCAGTCTTGTAAAATTGCAAGATGTAGCATGGAACATGGAGGCATTGAATACTGCTTTCAGTGCGGTGAATACCCTTGTCCGAAATATGATCATATCGAAGACTATGATGTTTTCATCACAGGAAGGAATCAAAAGCGCGATATGAAAAAGGCACAGCAGATTGGAGTGGAAGCCTACAACGCAGAGCAGGCAGAAAAGGCATGCATTCTGGACATCCTCCTCGCCCACTATAATGACGGGAGGAAAAAGACGCTGTTCTGTGTGGCAGTCAACCTGTTGGAACTGCAGGAACTGCAGGAGGTACTCCGGCAAATTGAAAACAGATCCGATTTGGAAACGCTGACGCTCAAAGAAAAAAGCGCTCTTGCCGCAGGATTGCTGAAGGCTGTGGCAGCAAAGAATGATATTGACCTGAAGTTGCGCAAGAAAAAGTGACGATGAAAAGGAGAATTTAAATGAAGTATGTATGTGTGGTTATATCAGTAGCTGACATCAAGACCGCAAGGAAGTTCTATGAAGACCTATTCGGATTAGAAGTGTATCAGGATTATGGAAGGAACATCGCGTTTACCTGTGGGCTGGCGTTACAGCAGGATTTTGACTGGCTGGTAAGTATACCAAAAGAAAAGGTACTGAAAAAATCCAATAATGCGGAAGTCGTCTTTGAGGAGCAGGATTTCGATGGTTTCCTGAATAAGCTGAAGGAGTACCCGGAGATCGAATATCTGGGAGAAGTCGCCCTGCATAGCTGGGGGCAGCGTGTAATCCGCTTCTACGACTTGGATGGGCATCTTATAGAGGTTGGCGAGGATATGAAAATGGTGATTAGGCGTTTTCTCGCTTCTGGTATGACTATGGAAGAAATATCTGTGAAGATGGATACTTCTATTGGGGATTTAACAAAACTTCTGAATCGTTAGTACACAGTGGACAAATCAGCAAATTCCTATTCTGACAATCAAAACGCAAACACCGTCTGTAGGATAGTTGAGTTGGCCCAACAGTGAGGAGCAATATATGAATGAAAAAGTCTTAGTGGTTGATGATGAAAAAGAGCTGGCCGACTTAGTTGAAGTATATCTGAAAAATGATGGATATTCCGTTTATAAATTCTATAATGGCAAGGATGCATTAAAGTGCATTGAATCCGTAGAATTGGATTTAGCCATACTGGATATCATGCTTCCGGATGTTGACGGCTTTCAGATCTGCCAGAAAATCCGGGAGAAGTCCTACTTCCCTGTTATCATGCTGACAGCGAAAGTCGAGGACGGGGATAAAATCATGGGGCTGTCCGTTGCGGATGATTATATTACGAAGCCATTTAACCCGCTGGAAGTGGTTGCGAGAGTAAAGGCGCAGTTAAGGCAGTACATGCGGTACAAGCAGCCCCGCATAAAGCAGGAGGCTGAACGCACAGAATACGATATCAGAGGGATGACAATCAGCAAGAGCAGCCATAAATGTATCCTGTTTGGAAAGGAGATCCAGCTGACGCCAACGGAGTTTTCCATCCTTTGGTATCTGTGCGAGCGTCAGGGGATGGTTGTTTCTACGGAGGAATTATTTGAGGCAGTATGGGGAGAACGGTATTTTGACAGCAATAATACCGTGATGGCGCATATCGGGCGCCTCAGAGAGAAAATGAAGGAGCCGTCAAGAAATCCGAAATTTATAAAAACCGTGTGGGGAGTGGGATATACCATTGAAAAATAACATCAGTCATGAAGATGACTATTTGCTTTTTAAAAACAGATTGTTTGTTAAAATACTGCTGATCATGGCATGCTCCATTCTGATTATAGCGGTTATTTACCTGTTCGTCTTAAAAGATAATTTTGCAAATGTGGTGGTAGCCATATTAGAGTGTTTTGTTTATCATGACCGGAATGAGGCGGTGGCTGTTTACCTGAGAACTTTCAAGGCGTATGAGATATGGCTTTTCCTGATTGCCGTCATGGGCGTGTTCTTTATCATTTTCCGCCACTATCTGGACAGCATTTCAAAGTATTTTAAGGAGATCAACCGGGGGATTGATACCCTGGTGCATGAAGATACCAATGATATTGCCTTGCCTCCGGAACTGGCTTCGACCGAAAGGAAAATCAATTCCATACGGCATACCCTGACGAAACGGAAAACGGATGTCGAGCTTGCAGAGCAACGGAAAAACGACCTTGTCATGTACCTGGCCCATGATTTGAAGACCCCGCTTGCATCGGTCATAGGGTATTTGAACCTGTTAAGGGATGAGAAGCAGATCTCCGAGGAACTCAGGGAAAAATATCTTTCCATATCACTGGATAAGGCGGAGCGTTTGGAAGAGCTGATCAATGAGTTTTTTGAAATTACCCGTTTTAATCTTTCAAACATTACGCTTGTATACAGCAAAATCAATCTGACGATGATGCTGGAACAGCTGGGGCATGAGTTTAAGCCGATGCTGGCCGGGAAAAATCTGAGATGTGAATTTGATGTTCAGCCGGACATGATGTTGTCCTGCGATGCCAACAAGCTGCAGCGGGTGTTCGATAATGTGATGAGAAATGCCGTCAACTACTGTTATGAGTATACCACCATTCAGGTGAAGGCCAGGAAGACAGAAAACCATGTGCTGATCAAAATCATGAACGAGGGGGATACGATTCCTGGAGAGAGATTAGAAAGGATCTTTGAGCAGTTTTACCGCCTGGATGTGTCACGGAGCTCAAGCACCGGCGGAGCCGGTCTGGGGCTTGCGATTGCAAGGGAGATTGTGGAACTGCACCATGGGCAGATCACTGCCCACAGTGAAAACGGCACCACCTGTTTTGAGGTTACATTGCCGCTCGTAGAAAAATCGTAAGAAATTCCAGGATAAACCGTGTGTTATCCATAAAAGAATACGAAAACATAAATCGTTCCATTCTGGTATGCTTTTATACTAGGGGGAGCGATTTTTTTTGCTTTCAGAAAGGAGCTAGGAGAAACGTGAAACGTCAAAACAACAGAAGAAATTACGATGGAAGGAACCGCAGAGAAGCGAAAAGAAGAAAATTGCTTTTTTACAGGGCTGCGTGTGCCATGCTCTGTTTACTCATAGCCTCTGTAATCTTTGGGGTCGCACATTTCCTTAAGGATGGTAAAGAGCCTGCCGTATCAGATCAGGCTGGCACGATTTCCGCAGACATCACAGCAGCAAACGCCATTTTGGTGAATAAAGACACCAATACGGTATTGTATCAGAAAAACGGCACGGATAAGATTGCGCCGGCCAGTACAGCCAAAATGATTACGGCGTTGACCGTGCTTGACCATTGTTCCCCGGAGGATGAAATGAGGGTAGGTGCGGAGATTGAAATGATCCATAATGATTCGTCAACCGCATGGCTTATGCAGGGCGATACATTGACTGTCAGGCAGCTACTGATTGCCCTTATGCTTCCGTCCGGCAATGATGCAGCCTATACCCTTGCAGTCAATACCGGAAAGGCCATTGCAGATGATAACAGCCTGACTAATCAGCAGGCCATTAAAATATTCATGGATAAGGTGAATGAGAAGGCCAGGGAGATTGGCGCCACAGACTCAAATTTTGTGGTCCCGGATGGGTATGACGCCGAGGGACAGTATACCACAGCCTATGACCTTGCCATTATTGCAAAGGCATGTTTGGAGAATTCCATTATTTCAGAAATTGTGGCAAGCAAAACATCAAATGAAAAATGGCCGAACGGAAGAGAGGTGACTTATAAAAATTCCAATAAGCTTCTTGATCCGAATAGTCCATATTACCATCCGGAGGTTATCGGCCTGAAAACCGGAACCAGCAGCCTTGGCGGCGCCTGTGTCGTTTCTGCCGCAGTGATTGACGGAGAAACCTATATCTGCGTAGTCATGGGCTCTACGAAGAAAAGCAGATTTCAGGACAGCGTTGATATTTTGGATAAAATCAAAGCCCAGTGAGATTTTAAGGAGGAAACGAATGAAGAAAAAACACATATTACGGTTTTTGGATGTGAGCCGGACGAAGCAGAGATATTCCGTAAACTTTCATCTGAGTATGGCATTACAGTTTCGCTCATAGAAGATGTCGTATCAGAGCACAACGCAAAATTAGCTGACGGATGCCGCCTTTTCCACGGGAAAGCTTGAAAGGGAGAAAGCGGGGCTGAAGGAAGAGCTGAACGTGATAGCGGGGATGATACAGCAGTGCATTGACGAGAACGCCCGCATTGCCCTCGACCAAAGCGAATACCAGAAAAGGTATGATGGCCTGTCGGAGCGTTTCGACAGGGTGAAGGGGCAGATGGATGCCGTCACGCTTGCCATTACTGAGAAACTGGCAAGGCGTGAAAAAATAGAGATGTTCCTCACAGAACTGGAACAGCAGGACGGGACGGTTACGGAATTCAGAGAACGGCTCTGGTAAAGTTTGGTGGATTATGTGACAGTCTTCAGCAAGGAAGATATCCGTTTTACTTTTAAGAATGGGATGGAGATAAAGGTATAGGTAGAAACCTTGGGTGTTGGATACGAACAGGCAATAATGGGTGTTGAAGAAAGGATTTGTTTTATGGAAAATAGGATAGAATTTAATGCGGCAAAATACCCTAAAGTGATGTCATTAGTTATAGGGAAATCAATAAATGCGGATAAAGTTGATACAGATATGAATAGCATGGAACCAGAGTTGGCCATATACCTTCCAAGAGGAGTATATCTAATTTATCTTCAAGACATGGTCAACAAGCGAAAACATACGGAAATTGAGTTGTTCAAAAAATATGCCTATGGTGTTGTTTTAGAAGATAAGGATTACTCTGCATTGCTCCATTTGGACTATGCATCAATGAGGATGAAAATTGAAAGAAGATATTTAGCATAATAGAAGATGCGGAATAATCTATAAAGGTTGAAGCATGGGTAGGCATTAGAAAGTTCTATCGTTTTATATCCGGCAAGAGGATGCCCATATGGAACTGCCACATTCAAATAGTGATATCCCAGAGGATAAAAGTTACATTTCGACAGCCAGGATCTTGAACTGCACGTTCCTACAAAAAAATCAAAATCCTTCCCTAAGTGTTCAAGTGTTGAAAGTATATTTCTGTGGTCATCTTCAAATGTAACAATGTTTAACTGATATTCTAAATGCTTCTCGCTGATCGATTTCCAAAGGTTGAAAAAAGTACGGCATGGATTAAGCAAAGACGTTCCTACAAATTGATTTTTATAGCGCCTATATTGTTCCCTTTTGGAGGGTTTATGATTACGATGACAAATTCATCTGTTCTAATATCCGAACCAGCCGCAGCACATAATCTGCAGGTTTGAGTGAATACAACAGCCCATAGGATATGCTGTATTCCCACTCTACGGGAATTGTCACTAACCCAGGATGAACATCCTGCCAGCATTCCAGGGATAACAGTATATTTTCTGTCTCGGCGCACCGGTTAAACACGGACATATCATAAAAATGCGGGGTGTCTTCTATTTGTATCTGGGGATGATGTTTCTTGAGATCGTCTCTGATATGATCATTGGTATCGGAGTCACCCTGCTTTACCATCATGAGTTTTTCACCGTATAAATCCGTAATTTTCAGCAGTTTTTTCTCTGCAAGACGGTGTTCCCTTGAGACTGCACACATCTTTTTATATCTTCCGAGAGGAAACATATTGCATTTGTTTAGCCATGTCTTAGAATCACAGACACCGATCAGGACATCAAATTTTTCTCCCAATTGTGATATTTCTGAAAGAATCCCTTTATGGTTATCGTCAAAAGGAACAAGATGCAGTTTATAGCCAGGAAAATCTTTATTTACGCGGTACCACAAATTCATAAAGGGTTTTGCCGGGTTAAGAAGTGATGTTCCGACATAGAAAGTTCGGTCTGTACAAGACATAGCATGTCTGGCATTCGTAATTGATTTTTTGGAAAAATCGAATAAAAACTTTGCATCTTTATAGATTACCTCCCCGGCAGGCGTCAGACGAATCCCTGAGGGTGTCCGTTTTGTAAGCTTCAGGTCCAGATGGTTTTCCAGGGAATTGATCTGTTTCATAACAGCGGTAGGTGAAATGTACAGGATTTCTGCAGCTTTTGTAAAACTGCCGCAGTCAGCCACCGTTACAAAGGCTGTTAAGAGACTGTTATACATAGGGCACCTCCAATCATAGTATAAACATTTAGTTTATACTATCGTAACGTACTGGAGATTCCAGGTCAAGCTTATGGCAAATATAATGAAGGAAAGATGGATAGGGAAAGCGAGGGAGAATGATGGCAATGACAGAATTTTCAAAAAAATACAAGGAAAAAATATTTCAGGGATGCGAGTCTGAGCTTATAGAAACAGATCCGGAGTTTATGGAGCGTTTTAATCATTTTGTATTTGATGAGGTGGTCAATCAGGTGAAACTTGATGACAAGATCGGATTTATGGCAATTTTGGCAGCTCTTTTAGGCTGTCAGGGAAAAGAAGCATTCAGAGAATTACTGCCTGCGGCCATGGATTTAGGGGTTACACCTGTTGAAGTGAAAGAAATTGTATATCAGGCAGCAGCTTATTTAGGAATGGGTAGAGTCCTTCCATTTTTAAAGATTACCAATGAAGTGCTGACAGAAAAAGGGGTATCACTTCCGCTGGAAGGACAGGCAGGCAACACTGTGGAGAACCGCAGGGAGACAGGAACACAGGTACAAGTGGAGATCTTCGGAGAAGGAATGCAGGATTTCTGGCAGTCCGGTCCTCGGGAGAGCAGGCACATCAATCAATGGCTGGCTGAAAACTGCTTTGGGGATTATTACACGAGAAACGGGCTTGACTACAAACAAAGGGAGATGATCACATTCTGTTTTCTGGCAGCACAGGGCGGATGTGAGCCTCAGCTTACCAGCCATGCGGCGGCCAATATGAGGATTGGCAATGGCAAGGAGTTTTTAATCAGGATTATTTCTCAGTGCCTGCCGTATATTGGATACCCAAGGAGTTTGAACGCATTAAGCTGTGTGAATGCAGCGGCAAAGAAATAGGAAAAAGGAGATTGATATCAATGAAGATGATAGAGAAAAAGGAATTTGACGAAATCAATGTATTTGGGCAGGGAGAGCCTAACGAAGGATTTGCGCAGTATTTCAGCGGAGCATCTTTTTTAAATGTACTGAACAACTCCCAGGAGAAGGGCGGAATCTTTACAGCCAATGTAACATTCGAGCCGGGATGCCGCAATAACTGGCATATCCACCACGCAGAGACAGGCGGCGGACAGATGCTGATCTGTACCGCCGGTGAAGGGTGGTATCAGGAGGAAGGAAAGGATGCGGTAAGCCTGACACCCGGAACCGTCATCAATATAAGGCCGGAAGTGAAACATTGGCACGGCGCAAAGAAAGATTCGTGGTTCAGCCACATAGCATTGGAGGTGCCTGGAACTGACTGCAGGAATGAATGGCGCGAGCCGGTTTCTGATGAAGAATATGGGGAATTATCTTGACAAAAAACAGTTTTATACAATAAAATGTATGAGTAGAACAGCCAGAAGAGCGTAGAATCACGACGATTCTACGCTTTTTTTCTTCTTCCCAGCGTACTTTCTCTTTTAATAAGTGGATTTTATAATATTGTTGACCAGATTATTACATTTTCATACTAAAAAATTTCATAAAATGAAATTTTTAAATTTTTTTTCTGTAAGGTGATATATTATAGACACCCAAAGAAAACATTTACAGAAAAGAGGTATGGATATGAAGAAAAATGCAGTAGTTATAGTAGGTGCAGGAAGCACACACACACCAGGAATAATTCAAAGTTTATTACAAAAGAAGGATGAATTTCCTTTAAGAAAATTAGCTTTATTTGATATCGATGAAAAAAGATTACATTTAGTATATGATATCATGAAGCAATTCATTAATGAAACTTATCCAGGTCTTGAGGTTGTAGTTACAACAAATGAAGAAGAGGCTTATACAGATATAGACTTTGTATTTGCTCAAATTCGTCAAGGTGGATTAAAGTTAAGAAGTTCAGATGAAAAGATTCCATTAAAATATGGAGTAGTTGGACAAGAAACTTGTGGTCCTGGAGGATCAATTTCTTATGGAATGCGTTCAATTCCAGCTATAATTCATATCATAAAAATGGCAAAAAAGTATTCTCCAAATTGTTGGATTTTAAATTATTCAAACCCAGCAGCAGTTGTTGCAGAGGCTACAAGAAGAGAGTTCAATAATGAAAGAATATTAAATATATGCGATATGCCAACAGCAATTCTTTTATCTTATTCTAAGATGTTAGGCTTAGATAGCTGGCAATCATTAGACCCATGTTATTTTGGATTAAATCACTTTGGGTGGTTTACAGCTTTATATGATAAAGATGGGAAGGACCGTTTACCAGAATTAAGAGAAATGATATTAACTTCTGGTATGACAGCTTGTAGTGATAAGCATCATAAAGATAAGGATTGGCAAAAGACATGGAAGCAATATGCAGAGATAGTTAAGGATTATCCTGACTTCTTACCAAACAGCTATCTTCAATACTATTTATATTCTTCAGAGATGGTAGCAAAAATGGATATAAATCGTACAAGAGCTGATATGGTTATTGAAGAACGTGAACAAGAAATGTTTGCAGAACACAAGAAATATTTAGAGTCACCAGAAAACTATAAGAGTCCATTACAAGAGTTCACAGTATTTGGCGACTTTATAGTTGATGCAGCCTCATCTATTGCATACAATAAGGGAGAACGTTTCTTAGTAATTGTAGAAAATAATGGAGCTATCCCTAATATGCCAGCAGATGCCATGGTAGAAGTACCAGCATATATACGTTCATGGGGGCCAGAGCCAGTGTCAATTCCAGCAATACCAACCTTCCACAAAGGAATGATGGAAAATCAATTAGCTTCAGAAAAATTAGCTGTAGATGCTTATTTTGAAAATTCTTATGATAAAGCATTACAAGCTATAGCTATAAACAAAACAGTACCATCTACAACAGTTGCAAGAAAAATCTTAGATGACTTAATTGATGCAAACGGTGATTATTGGCCAACATTAAAATTAAAGAACGAAAGATAAGGAGGATTTTCATGGATAAGAAAAAAATATTTAGCTCATTTCAAAAACTAGGTAAAGTTCTAATGGCGCCTGTTCTACTTTTACCTATTTCAGGTATTCTTGTTGGTGTTGGTAGTGCATTTACAAACGCTAGCTTAGTTGAAGTTGCACCTTTTTTAGGGAATAGTTTCTTTTCTCTTATATTCCAATTAATGAAGGATGCAGGTAACGTTGTAAATAATAATATTTCAATTATTTTTGCTATATGTATTGCGTATGGATATGCTAAGTCTGAAAAAGCTACAGCAGCATTATCAGGTTTCTTAGGATATATGACAATGAATACAATAATGGGAAGTTTCTTAATTGCCAGAGGTGTTATAGATACAAGCAATTTAATTACTGGTCAAAAAGCAATTTTAGGTGTAACTACTTTAGATACTGGTGTGTTTGGTGGTATAATAATTGGTCTTATAGTAAGTTATCTTCATAATAAATATTATAAGATACAATTACCTCCAGTATTAGGTATCTTTAATGGGACACGTTTTATACCTGCAATTACAATTATAGTTTCTAGCTTTGCAGGTATTGGATTATCATTTATATTCCCTCCTATACAAAATGCTTTAGAGTTATCTTCTGGATTTATTAATTCAACTGGTGTGTTTGGAGCATTTGTATACGGATTTGCAGAGCGTATGTTATTACCTTTTGGTTTACATCACTTTATATATCTTCCATTCTTCTTCACATCTCTTGGTGGTGCAATGGAAATTGGAGGTCAAACAGTAGAGGGAGCTGTAAATATATATAATGCAATATTAAATACTCCTGGTGCTATGTTTGACATTAATATAAGTCGTTATGTAATGAATGGTAAAGTATTATTTGCTATGTTTGGTTTAACTGGTGCGGCACTTGCAATATATAAGACTGCAAAGAAGGAAAATAGAAAGAAAGTAGCCTCTCTTATGATAGCGGCAGTTATACCTTGTGCACTTATGGGAATTACTGAACCACTAGAGTATAGTTTCCTTTTCGTAGCACCTATGCTATTTGGAGTTCATGCTTTATTGTCAGGAATAGCTTATGTATTAACATATATAGTTCAATTTAATGTAGCAGGACCATCAGCCTTTGGAGGACCATTATTATCATGGATATTCAATGGAATATTAAATGCTGATAAGGGATCTAACTGGTATTGGTTACCTATACTTGGAATAGTTTATTTTGTAATCTACTATTACGTATTCAAATTTGTAATTATTAAATTCAATTTAAAAACCCCTGGAAGAGAAGTTGTAGATGTAGAAGAAAATGCAGTAAATGAAAGTAATACAGGAAATTTAATTCCTAAAATAGTAGAAGCCGTTGGTGGCAAAGATAATATTTTAAAAGTAGAAGCATGCTTTACTAGATTACGTTTAACACTAAAAGACACCTCAGTAATAGAAAAAGATGAGTATTTCAAAAATGAATTATCTGCTAATGGAATAGTTAAGGTTGCTCAAGGTGTACAATTTATTTATGGTAATAAAGCTTCTGTTTATAAAACTGAAATGAGAGAATATTTAGGTATTGAATAATTACATAAAGATATAGGGTAGTTTATGCTACCCTATATTTTTGTAATATAATATATATTTAATAGTTATAGAATGGTCCTATGTCAAGATAAATGGAGGAAAGTATGTATTCATTTTTTTCTAACATAAAAAGATGTGTAGAAGAAATAACGGAGTATTCTTCTATAGATAGCTATATAGCACAGTATATTTTACATAACCATGAAATAATCCCTGACATGACTATATTTGATATTGCAAAAGCATGTAACACCTCACCTTCTACAATAACAAGGTTTTGTAAAAGGGTTAATAATTCAAATTTTAAGGAGTTAAAAGAGGATGTTATTGTTTATAATGAGTTTCTTCAGGATGAAATAAGCAATAAAAGTGTTAAAAGTGGTAATGAAAATAGGAATAGTAATTCTATATTGAATGGGTATTTTAAGGCGCTTAATAAGTCATTTGTAGAAACAAAAGAACTTATTGATGAAAAGAAGCTGATTAAAGCTGTTCATTGGATTGAAGAAGCTAAGGGGATTTATGTCTTTGGTAGCTCTTTTTCTAATATTGTTGCTAAAAATTTCAGCGAAAAATTTACAAGGTTAAATAAGACTGCTTATTCTTTTCCAACTTTAAAAAGCCAGATACTTGCAATAGAAAGTATGAGTGAGGATGATATTGCAATAATTGTATCATTTTCTGGAACAACACGACATATAAAGCAAATAAATAAACTTTTAAAACAAAAGAATATAAAGATAATTTGGATTACATCACAAAATGAAATTAAGAATTCTTTTAGAGAAATTAGGTTATTAGTAAGTACTTTAAAAATGGAGGAGTTTCAAACATCAATTATTCAAGATCATGCACTAAATAGCATTGTAGATATATTATATATTTATTATGTATATCTATAATCTTAAATATAACAGAATAGCAATGTTCTTATGGGTGATTGTCTAAAAACAGATAACTACCCTTTTTCAAAGAGAGGGGATATTATGAGAGAACCAAAGAACGACAAAAAAGATACATTAACCTGATAGAGAAAATATGTTTTGTTGTCTGTGGTATTGAAGTCTTAGTACAGAAAAGCGAGCTTTCTATAGCATTGGAGAAATTACCAGAAATAAAACGAAATGTCCTTCTTCTATCCTGCTTTGAAGAACTTTCAGATACTGATATTGCTGAATTGATGAACGTGACAAGAAACGGAATCTATAAGCGCAGACAGTCAGCATTACAGTTGATGAAAGAACTATTGCAGGAGGAATAACGACATGGCAAAGAACGTAGATAAATGCCCTGCCTATCGAACCATTTCCGTTGCATGGGATGGTAATGAAAACTCAAGAATATCAAGCGAGGTACAGAAAAAGGAAGACAGTATCTTATGAACGCTCTGGAAAATGATACAGAGCCGAAAGTTATCCTCACACCAGAGCAGGAAGAACGCCTGCTTGCCTTTATGGAAACGGATAATATTTACAGCAAGTATTATCATATGATGAATGCCGTCATTCGTGCAGACGGAAGCCCTTCTTAGTCTATGGCTTCTATGCTGCTTGGCGCAATTATAAACATCATTTTAGATCCTGTATTTATTTTTGGCCTGCACTGGGGTATGAAAGGCGCTGCTCTTGCTACGGTTACGGGGCAGTTTCTACCCTCATATTTGAAGCAGCACCGATTGCGGATAACGGAAGCTGCGTCATTTTAGGCAGAGCTGCCGACTATGTATTGCGTAATTATAAGAATGGCATTCGTATCTTTATTTATGCCCCTTCTGATTACCGTATGCGCCGCGTTATGGAAGTATATGGGGACAGCGCAGAGAAAACGAAGAAGAACATTCGCCGTTCCAATGAAGCAAGGGCGGCTGCCGTAAAAAACAGCCGCTGTCTTTTTCTTGTATTCATCTTTTCACAAAATTTTTCTTGACTTGGAGTTAACTACAAGGAGTATTCTTTATATATGGGATACATAAATAATTAACTCGATGTGAAATATTCAAGGAGGATTCGTATGATTTATAAAGATTTTAAAGACAAGAAGCTTTCTGCCCTGGGACTGGGAGCAATGCGTCTTCCGATTATGAAGGGTGGTTCGGATGGACAGATTGATGAAGAGCAGACTGTAAAGATGGTAGATTATGCGCTGGACCATGGGATCAATTATTTTGATACCGCGTATGGCTATCACGACGGACAGTCAGAGATTGTCATGGGTAAAGTATTAGGCAGGTACCCACGGGAGAGCTATTATTTAGCCGACAAGTTTCCAGGGTATGATTTGTCAAACATGGATAAGGTGGAGAGCATTTTTGAAGAACAGCTGAAAAAATGCGGAACAGATTATTTTGATTTTTACCTGTTTCATAACGTATATGAAAAAAATATAGATCCCTATATGGATGAAAAATACGGCATTATGGAATACCTGAGAAAGCAGAAAGAAGCCGGAAGAATCAGACATCTGGGATTTTCCTGTCATGGACGATATGACACATTAAAACGATTCCTGGATACATACGGCGATGATTTGGAATTCTGCCAGATCCAGCTGAATTATCTGGACTGGAAACTCCAGGATGCAAAAGCTAAGGTGGAACTGCTCAATGAATACAAGATGCCGATCTGGGTTATGGAGCCGTTAAGAGGAGGAAAGCTGGCGTCACTCTCTGATGAAAACAGCGAGAAGCTGAAGGCCTGCCGTCCGGATGAGAAAATTCCGGCCTGGGGATTCCGGTTTTTACAGTCAATCCCGGGAGTGACCATGATCCTTTCCGGCATGTCCGATATGGAACAGTTGATGGAAAATGCGGCTACATTTGCACAGGAAAAGCCGCTGACAGAGGAAGAAATAAAGGTTTTGATGGAAGTTACCGACAGCATGCTGGATATTCTTCCATGCACTGCCTGCCGCTACTGTACATCACACTGTCCGAAAAAATTGGATATTCCAACGCTGATGTCTTTATACAATGAGAGCCGTTTCAATATGACGATCATCACACAGATGGCTGTAGGTGCCATGCCGGAAGATAAACGTCCGGATGCATGTATCGGATGTAAAAGCTGTGAAGCAGTCTGTCCGCAGATGCTGAAAATATCTGAGGCAATGAAGGACTTTGCACAAAAGCTTGTACAGCCGGCAGGACTGTGAGAGACAGAAGAAGGAGGAAGAAAATGTTAGGAAATTTCAGTTATTCAAATCCAACGAAATTGTATTTTGGAGAGGATTCCTTAAATTATTTAAATGAAGAACTTCCGAAGTACGGCAAAAATGTACAGCTTGCCTATGGGGGCGGTTCCATCAAGAAAAACGGGATCTATGATAAGGTGATGGAGATTCTTAAGGCAAACGGGAAAAATGTATTTGAGGATGGAGGTGTTATGCCCAATCCTACGGTAGAAAAGCTTTATGAGGGCGTAGAGATTGCCAGAGAACATAAAGTGGACTTCATCCTGGCCGTAGGCGGCGGGTCTGTCTGTGATTATGCCAAGGCAGTGTCTATCTCAGTTCATTGTGAAGAAGATCCATGGGATAAATACTATCTGCGTATGGAGGACGTGGACAATGAGATCATTCCGGTGGGCTGCGTCCTGACGATGGTCGGAACAGGTTCAGAGATGAACGGCGGGTCTGTCATCACCAATCATGAGACGAAGTTAAAGATCGGCCATGTTTTCGGAGAAAATGTATTTCCAAAGTTTTCGATTCTGAATCCCACATTTACATTCACTTTGCCGAAGTATCAGATGACAGCAGGATTCTTTGACATCATGTCTCATATTTTAGAGCAGTATTTCTCAGGGGAGGATGACAGTACCTCTGATTATATCATGGAAGGGCTTTTAAAATCTCTGATCCACAGCTCACGGATTGCCATAAAAAATCCTGTCGACTATGAGGCCAGAAGCAATATTATGTGGATTGCCACATGGGCCTTAAATACTTTTGTTGCAAAAGGGAAAACGACCGACTGGGAAGTGCACATGATCGGACAGTCCATCGGCGCATATACGAATGCGACCCATGGAATGACATTATCAGCCGTATCTTTGCCATACTACCGTTTTCTTATGCCTTACGGCCTTCAAAAGTTCAAACGTTATGCCGTAAATGTATGGGATGTAAATCCGGACGGCAAGACGGATGAACAGATTGCAGAAGAAGGCCTTTTCTGCATGGAATCCTACATGAAAGAGCTGGGTCTTGTCATGAACATCCGGGAACTCGGTGTGACAGAAGAAATGCTTTCTGGGATTGCAGACGGAACCTTTGTCATGGAAGGAGGATATAAGGTTCTGACACATGATGATATCGTTACTATATTAAGAAAAAGTATGTGATTCAGATACCGTTCAAATGTTCTTTCAGTAGGTTAAAAATTTTTCGGCTGGTCTGGAGAAGATCTGATGTTTCTTCCAAAGGATGCTCATTTCTTCTTCCAGCTTTGGTGCCAGGGGGGGCGGAAACAAAGGCTGCTGTGGGAGGTGTTGATGATTTTGTCAAGACCGACGGCGTATCCTAATCCTTCATCCACAAGCAAAGATGCATTATAGATGAGATTGTAGGCAGTAGTGATATTTAAATCCGTCACCTGGCATTGAAACCACTGCGTTAAGCTGCCGCCCCGGTGTTCCTGTTGGGACAGGGTCTGGAGCTTGAGGGCATTGTATTTTGTCAAATCAACGGTTCCAAAAACGAGTAGCCCTCCGAAAGGTAAAAATGAAAGCTGCGGTTTAAAAAAGAAAGGAGAGATACGATTGAAAAAGGTTTTACACTCTTGCTTGTGGGAGTCTTTGTTTTATCTTTAGCGGGCTGCGGCCGGGACATACGTCAGAGAAAAACCTTAAAGAAAAGCATCTCCGGATAAAAAGCCAAAATGGACAGAACATTATAATTAAGCTGCTGTCCATACAAAAGCTACCTATCTTTTTTTTGGTTGACTGTATGAATCTGGCCTGTCCGAGAAGACGGCTTGAAGATAGACTGAAACAGTTAAAAGCCGGCGTGGAAGCATATGAGGAATGGTTGTCAGGACAATGCTGTGAAAAGACAAAAAAAGAAAGTTTTAACACAGAAAATCGGACTATGTTATAATGAAATGAAATAAGATTTTTACCTTTTTAATTGGAGGAGGGAAAGGAGTTTTCATGAAGTTATTCATAGTCTATCTTGTTTTTATAAATGTAATTACATTTTTTATATATGGGAGCGATAAGCAAAGGGCAAAAAAGAACAGATGGAGGATTCCGGAAAAGACACTGATTTTGCTGGCGGCGGCAGGAGGATCCGTGGGAGCCTGGCTGGGTATGCAGATGTTCCGGCATAAGACAAAAAAGCCAGTATTTACCTATGGCATACCGGCCATTCTTTTGTGTCAGACTGGACTTTACACCTTCCTTTTTATAAAATAAAGGGAACATCTATGGACAAATCAGGAGGAAGGAGCACAGGCTGATTTTGAGCTGAAATCATTTCTGACATATTTGTATGTATACAGTGGAAAAGTACAGAAGGAAAGGCATTGCACGGGTTCTTTTAAAGAAAGCGATGGATGAAGCAAAAAATTATGGATGTGGTGTCGTTCATGTGACTGCATCTGATATGGCAGTTTATTTTATGCAGTATGAATTAGACTGACAGGAATACATAGACGGAGGACTGAGGATATGATGAAAGGTAGAATCCTGCTGCTGGAAGACGATGAGAGCTTGAGACGCGGAATTTGTTTTAAACTGGAAAAGGAAGGATACCAAATCTCTGCCTGTCCGGGTATCCGGGAGGGCATGAGACTGTGGAATAAGAATACGTTTGATTTGGTCATCTGCGATATAACACTTGAGGATGGCAGCGGACTGGATTTTTGCCGGGACATCCGTCAAAGAAGTAATGTGCGTTTCATGTTTTTGACAGCCATGGATCAAGAAATAGATATTGTCATGGGGTACGAGGCAGGAGCGGATGACTATGTGGTAAAACCATTCAGTCTTGCCGTTCTCATATCCAAGGTTCACGCAGTATTTGCCCGGATGGACGTAAAAGAGGAAAAGATAGAATCCGGAAAAGTATGTGTCCATAAGACAGAGATGAAGGTCATGGTATCGGGAGAAGAGAGAAGTCTTACCAAAAATGAATGGAAACTGCTGCTTTTGTTTATCTCCCATCCAAGGCAGGTGTTTTCTAAAGGTCAGCTTTTAGAGCAGATGTTTGACATGGATGGCGAGTTTGCTGATGAAAACACGGTGGCAGTCAACATCAGAAGACTCAGGGAAAAGATCGAGCCCGATCCGTCCGACCCGGAGTATATTAAAAATATACGGGGGATCGGATATTTGTGGGATAAGGAGTGTACCGGAAATTGATTGGAAAGAGGGAAAAGATCGGCTGGGTCAAGTTTTCCGTTTGTACGGCAGCTATTTTATTATGTATATTTGGATACGCATTATTTTCAGAAGATAGAAGGCTGATCCGGGAAGAAAAGCAGCTGCAGGAAACGGCAGGAATGCTGGAAGAGGGAAAGACTAAGGAAGAGATACTGTATCATATATTTCAGGAAGATGACGAAAAAGCTCTGGAGAAGAAGGGAAAACAGTTTTTTGTCAGGGCAGGTTTTGAAGAAGAGACGAAAGCAAGGTATCAAAGCCGGATGGTGCAGTATATTGTCCATACTGGAGGAGCCCTTTTAGGCGCTTACCTTCTGATTACAGCAGCTGCATATATCTGGACGAGAGAGACCAGCAGGCGGAGAGAACAGGAGTTTGAACAATTCGGCAGTGTCATTGAACAATTTTATACAGGAAATTATCAGGTTCCTTATAAAGAGGAAGAAGGTATGAAAAGTCAGCTTTTCAGCAGACTAAATTCTCTTGGAAAACGTTTGGAAGTGCAGGAGAAGAGAATACAGGATGAAAAAGAAACTACAAAGTCCTTGGTCACTGATATATCCCATCAGCTGAAAACGCCTGTGGCATCTTTAAAAATGTGTCTGGAACTTTTAGAGGAAGAAGAACTGTCAAAGGAAGAACAAAAAGAGTTTCTCGGACAGGCAGTGGGACAGACACGGCGGCTGGACAGCCTCACAAAAGCTCTGATCAATATTTCCAGGATGGAAACAGGCATGATTTCAGTCAAAAAGATCCATGCACCAATCATGGATACCGTCGCCCAGGCAGTCAGCAGTGTTTATGGGAAGGCTCAGGAGAAGAATATCGAGATGGAAGTGGTGAAAAACAGCGACGGGATCGCCGATATGGCAATCCCCCATGATCCTCACTGGACCAGGGAAGCGATTGCAAATATTTTGGAAAATGCAGTGAAATACAGCGGAAGGGATACCTGCATCCAGATCCGTATGATGAGACGGACCAGTTTTTTGAGGATTGAAATTGAGGATCAGGGGATCGGAATTGACAGCAGAGACTATTCCAAAATTTTTCAGCGGTTCTACCGGGGAACAGCACCGCAGGTAAAAAAAGAGGACGGCTCCGGAGTCGGCCTTTATCTTACCAGAAGTATCCTGGAGGCTCAGGGAGGGTCTATTTCTGTTTCTGCGGGGAAACAGGGAAGTATCTTTAAGATACATTTAAGTTTATTATAACTTAAAATAAATTTCTGATTATCTTTTTAAATCTTCTTAAATGTCCGTATAGCCTTATTTTATCGGCTATTCGGGCATTATTTCTATCGGTGGATACTTCACATTTCTTCTTATATATCCTCATGTTTTGGCTTTGAAAAGTGGTAAATTCTTTACGCTATCAAACGTAACAATTCTGATTTCACACCGTCAATAGACGCATGAGCGTACAGGTTTAGCGTGATATTGATATTTGAATGACCCATGATATATTGCAGGCTCTTAGGGTTCAAATTCAGCTTATTCAATCATTTTGACTTTACGATGTGTTTGTTCGTTTACTTTTTGATAACTGCTATCTACTCTAAGAACTTCTTCTAAAATGGTGTCCATTCTATGTATCTGAAAATGTGCTTGCTAAGACAGGTGGAAACTGGAAGATTGTAATGTAATGAATTTAAAAGCAGTGACTGTAATTAAACAATAGAAAAAATTATTTTCCATTGACTTTGATGTTACGTCATAGTGTATTATGTAAAAAAAGAAAGGGGTGCAATTATGAATGTAACTGCTATACGTTCAGATAGTGTCTACAAAAAAATTATGGAAGCACCAATGGACAAAAAAAACGATATTTATCGCTACGAATTGATGATGCCTTTTGAAAAGAAATGGGCCTGTTATAGTGTTCCAATGAAAGCAACAACGCCCAATGGTTATGATGTTATTATGGCAAGTGGTATGCTTGGTCACATTTCACCAACCAAAGTCGATGAAACCCAGGAGCAAAATATTGAACTTATTTCAGACAATAAATTGTGGAAAGTATGTGAGGAGTCAATCCGAAAATCATTGAATTGTTTTGTTGCACAAGGAGTAACATTGCCTGTCAACGATTATCTGTTCACTATTTTGCTTGCCAATGCAGAAAGTCCATATATTATGCTCAACGAGGGATATTGTGGCGACGGTGGGATTCCAGGATATATTTTTTCATGGCTAGTTCCTAACAAATACACTCTGGAACATCTTCCTGTAGCCTTGGCACATGAAACTAATCATAATATCCGTTTTCAATTTATTAAATGGAAAAATGATATTACACTTGGAGAGATGATGGTAAGTGAGGGACTGGCAGAAAATTTCGCCACTTATTTGTATGGGGAAGAAAAGGCAGGACCTTGGGTAACAAAAACGGACATACAAACTTTGAATGAGTACATTAAACCCATAATTTATGAGGGTTTGAATGTTCAAGGTCTTGAAAATCTTAATGCCTATTTATATGGTGATGAAATGGCTAAACTTCAGAATTATCCACAGGTTGGTTTGCCTTATTGTGCTGGCTATGCTTGCGGTTACCACTTAGTTAAACACTACCTAAATAAAACAGGCAAAAATATTGTAGAAGCTACTTTATTATCCGCAAATGAAATTTTAGAAGCTACGGAGGATTTTTGGAATGAACAATAAACCAAAGACCGTTCATGAAGTTGTCTGTTTAACTGGAATTACAGCCCGAACTCTTCGCTATTATGATAAAATTGGTCTGCTAAAACCATCTATCGTAACAGAAGCAAAGTATCGGTTATATACAGAGGATGATTTATGCAAACTTCAAGAAATCTTATTTTTTAGAGAGGTGGGTTTTGCCTTAAAAGAAATAAAAGAACTGATTTCCTCTCCTAATTATATCCGATCCGAAGCATTAGAAAAACATTTGAAAATTTTAGAAGCACAAAAGGAACGAATAGACACTTTGATTGCACTTGTTAAAAAAGAAATAAACGGTGACAATGATATTTCTTTGGTGTGGTATAAAAAAAGTTGACAGTTTATTCTCAAGGATTTCATAATAAAACCAAGAGAATAAGGAGGTATTCAAAGTGGCACGTAAATATGACCATGAATACAAA
>NZ_CAJSYK010000029.1:0-32095 GCF_910574135.1 Anaerostipes faecis
CGAATCATGCGATTCTGTGCGCTTATGCGGTATTAGCAGCCGTTTCCAGCTGTTATCCCCCTGTATAGGGCAGGTTCCCCACGCGTTACTCACCCGTCCGCCACTCAGTCATTAAGGAATTCCATCCGAAAACTTCCTTCCAAAATGCTTCGTTCGACTTGCATGTGTTAAGCACGCCGCCAGCGTTCATCCTGAGCCAGGATCAAACTCTCATGTTCAATCTTGGATCTAAAAAGCGCTAGCTTTTTTATCCTTGTTTTACTGTGTCCTTTTATAAAGAACGTTCGTGTATCTTTTTCAAAAGATACTGAAAATCTCTTAGAATTTTCAAGGTTGTCTTATTGTTCAATTATCAAAGATCTGCTGTCGTTTTTTGTCTTGCTCTTACGAGCGACAGCTTTATTATATTATCATTCTTCATTCTGTCTGTCAAGCACTTTTTTCATTTTTTTGAAGTTTCATGAATGATTGACATTTCTTGTGCTGTCCGATCACCGTCAGCAACTTTTATATCATATCATGGCATGTTTTCCAAGTCAAGGACTTTTTTCAAAAAATTTGAAGAGCCAAGAAGTCAGATAAAGTTTTGAAGAGCTGCTGTTTTGTCAGCAACGTTGATAATCTTATCATCGCTCCAGGCAAATGTCAACAGGTTTTTTTACTTTTTTCTCACATTATTTTATGAAGGATCATTCAAGTAAAAAATCCAAAGGGAAAAGCCCTTGGAAAACGCCCTGTTACCGAGGCTTCCCAAAGGCTTTCTTTAAACTTTAAAAGGGGATTGCACCCTTTAACATTGTAATCACCGGATTGTTTTCTGCTATAAACTGCAGTAAAGAACTGGTCCGCATGATCTCATTATATTCCTGTTTGAAACCAATATACTGACAAAGGTAAATGGCAAACAGCAAAAAGGATATTACGATAATTCCTTTCACGAATCCCAGAACCCCTCCGAAGAAATGATTGAACCATCCGATCACAGGGAGGTCTCCGAACTTGCTGATTATTCCGACCAGTATTGAAAATACGGCCTTCAATACAAGCACGATCAAAGCAAACGCAATAAAATATGCCAGCTGATCTGTGAGTATATTCTGCTCTGATTTCATAAACACCTGTATCACATACTGCTTTACAGTGTCCGCCGTCGAGTAGGCAATGGCAAAGGTCAAAAGCCATGTTGCCAAAAGGAGGAGCGATTTCAGAAACCCTCTCTTGAATCCTCTGATCGTATCAAATATAAGGATCAGCAGTAATACAATTAAAATAATTTGTCCCATAATATCACCATCTAACGTAATCTAACCAACTGTGTTTTATCTTCAAATGTAATCAAGTACCGTTCCGCCTTCCCAGTGGGTGCCATGGCCTGAATCCTTTTCTTAAAAATCTGCTGGTACATCTCATGGCCTGCATAATTTATCATAGAGCAATGATAATTTCCCACAAACAGTACTCCGTCCGGGCCAAGGTACACATCCGAGAATTCTGTCTTGATCTCTCTTTCCATAACCTTTCTTCCGGAACGGTTATAGGCCTGTACCAGATACTGCTCTTTGGAAGACTTCTTTTTATTCTCAAGGATCAGGACAAAATGCGAATCATCTGCAGCAATACTTTTGATCCTGGAATTTATTTTAATCTCTTTTTGTTTCGAAGGTGTGTCTTTTGTGTTAAAAATAATTGTTTTATTATCTCCAAACGCACAAACCGTATTTTTCCCCATAAATTGAATCTTGGGGATCACGGTATCCTTAACGTCAAATCCCGCCAGCAGCCGGTCTTCTTTTTCCTGCCCTTTTTCTCCGAAATCATAAAATGCTATCCGGTTCTTCGTCTGCAGTCCGTCCACCACCAGATAGCTGACAGCCAGCATGGTGCCGTCTTCGGACAGGTCAATATCCAGCGGATATCCATTTTCATCGATCGTCGTCTTGATCGTTACCAGCTTCTTTTGAGAAGCATCATAAAGCTCTATATAATTTTCATTGTCTCCCTGCAAAATTGCGGCGATCACTCCCTGTTCCGCAACTTCCACATCACTGACCGCATATGAGGCGGAAAATCTTTTTACTTTTCCGGTGCTGTCATATAGAAGGATCTCATTGCCGTTCTTATATGCAACTGCGATATAATCTCCGCAGTATGTAACAATGGGATTCTTGATAGAATAAGCCTTCTCCCACTCTACTTTTCCGTCACCGTCAATAAATGAAATCCCATCTTCGTTATAACTTATGGAGCCGTTTTTATATGCAAAGGACTTTGTGCCGGAATTCACATGTTCTGCCACTGTCCGTTCTGTCTTGAGCGTATGATAGGTCCGATATCTATATGCCAGAAAGATTGCAAGCAGTACCGCACAAAAAACCCCCCCAAGAATGATCCTCTGTTTTTTCCGGATCTGTTTTTTCAAAAAAGAATTCTGCATTGCTTCCCTGCTGTTTGTATAGAGGGAAAACCCTGATTTCATCCTATGGTCCATAGTAAAACCCCTGTATTTTTATTTAACATTATTAATATCACGCTTTATTATACATGATTTTACTTTGTTATACTAGGAATAATTAGTTTCTGTCCAGGATAGATATGCTCTTTAGGCCCGATCTTGTTTGCATCCAGTATTTTATACATATATTTTCTGCTTCCATACATTTTGCGGGAAATGGATACCAGACTGTCCCCCTTTTTGACGACATAAGTTCGGCCGCGTGCCATGGACTGTGCAGATTTCTGCGTTGACGCAGTGGCTGCGGTTGTGCCGGTTTCCGTTTTTTTCTCATCTGCCGTAGTGCCCGCCTCTGTCCCGTCTGCTTTTTCGGTGCTGGTCGGAAGCTGTTTCGTGGTTGTGCCTGACTCCTTGTTTTCTTCCTCCATTGAAACATTGTCCTTCACGCCTTTTCCCATGGTCTCCACCGCCCCATGAATCGCGTCGCCAAAGGATGAACTGTTATCCAATCTGGAATAATAAAACATTCCCCCGGCTAAGATCAGGACGAGGAGCATTGCCGCGCTGGAAGAAAGCCGCTTCATCATGTCCTTTGTCCTGCTGCTTTTCTGTTTCTCCTGGACGATTGTCCGAAACTGCCGCACGATCTTTTCATCTCTCTTGGCTTCCAGCATGGTTTCATAAGATACAGCTTCTTTTAATTTTTGATTTCGCTCGATGAGGTATTCCTGCATCATCGGATTTTTTTCATAATATATGTAATAACCGCTCTGTCTCACCAGGTCTTGTCCGCGGTATACATAAAATGCATCTTCCCCTTCCAGGTGATCTGTCATATACAGCACTTTCCCGTCGCCCGGAAAATTTTCAAAATGAGTCTTTTTTATCTTATCGTTAAGCCGCACTGAGAATCCCATTCTGGAAAGCGCCCATCCGATCACCTCCAGATCCGGAAAGAAACGTTCTTTCTTCTGATAGATTTCCCGCCAAACCTTATCGTCAAATACGGTCTCGTCCAAATCCAGCTCTATATTCTGCCCTTCCACAGCTCCTCTGATAAATATCACAGTCTCGTTATCAATACTCTTTTTTTCTCCAAATAATATGGCCCCTCTTACAAAAGTGTTCTTGTCCGTCGTCAATGCTTTTAAAAATGTCACTACAAAATCTTCGATATAAACTTTTGTGGTTCCCACAGGCCCGCCGATCTGTCTGATGTTCTTCGGCAACTGATTTTCTGCTCTCACGAAAAAGCCTCCCTTTCCTCTTTAATACCAAAGACTTTACCACAGTATTTTCAATTTTTTTATCAAAGGGCGTCGACTGAAGAAAATAATTTTGCCCAAGTGGGAAGTACGTATTGGGACGGTATACTTTTTTATTTTATGTATAAACTATATGGAGCGTCTTATACGGCGAAAAATGATATTTAAGAAATGATTGGAGAACGCAATGCGCATTTCAGACCGAATATCCTATTTTAATCCCAAAGACAGGGAAGCGGGAGCCTTGCTGCAGGCAGATTTGATCCGCCGCATTCAAATGCAGAAAAAAGACAGCCAGCAGGTAGTCGTCCTGTGTGTGGGCACAGACCGCGCTACCGGTGACTGTCTTGGGCCTTTGGTAGGCCATCAGTTAATGACATCTTCTTATTATAAAGTTTTCGGGACTCTGTCACAGCCGGTGCATGCCGGAAATCTTACGCAGACAATGACCGAAATTTACCGCTCGTTCAGGGAGCCTTTTGTCATCGCCATTGATGCGTGTCTGGGTTCTGCGGATCATGTTGGCTATGTGACCGTGTCTTCCATGCCGCTGTTTCCTGGACAGGGTGTAGACAAAGAACTGCCGCCTGTAGGAGATATCTCTATCACCGGCATCGTGAATTTCACATCAGAGGCCAACTTCAACACCATACAAACCACAAGGCTTCACACGGTCATGGAACTGTCATCTTATATTGCATGCGGGGTAGAGGATTCTGTCCGGTATTTTGCGAAACATGCCGCTACGACTTAAAGCTGTCACATATTCAGTTTCATGTCTCCCTGTTTTATGATGCCCATCCGCCGCATACCTTCTGATATAAAATAGGTCAGCAATGCCGGGGCAATGATATGCATTCCAATAATCATGACTGCGGTCGCAGCCGGAGAAACCCCGCCGGCCACCATAGTCTTATATCCCATGATCTGCCCCACTAATCCGGCTGTCCCCATTCCGGAACCAATGGCATTATTGGTCATCTTCAATACTATAGTAGAAACAGGTCCCAACACGGCACTGGTAAGGATCGGCGGAATCCAGATCAGCGGTTTTCTGACGATGTTTGGAACCTGAAGCATAGATGTGCCGATTCCCTGGGCGATCAAGCCTCCTATTCTGTTCTCTCTGAAACTCGCCACAGCAAATCCTATCATCTGAGCGCTGCATCCAACTGCAGCAGCTCCTGCGGCAATCCCTGAGAGATTTAATATCACTCCGAGCGCGGCCGAACTGATCGGCAGAGTGAGTGCCATCCCCATCAGAACTGATACTACAATTCCCATCAAAAACGGCTGCTGCTCCGTACCCCACCGGATAAGGTCACCCAGCCGTGCCATCAGCTGACTGATCCATGGACCGAGAAACAGACCTACGGCACCTCCGGATAAAATGGTCATAAGCGGTGTAAGCAGGATATCCAGCTGTGTCCTTCCTGAGATCAGGCGTCCCAGTTCAATTCCTACATACGCAGCCAAGAAAGCCCCCAGAGGTTCCCCGGGTCCGGATAGGACGACAGCCCCTTTGACAATCAGGGTTCCCGCCATGATTTTTGATGCGTAAGCTCCGATCATTCCTGCACATGCCGATGAAACGGTTACCAGAACCGATTCCTGAAAACGTGAGGCAACTCCCACACCAATCCCGGCCCCGGTCATCACTTTCGCCGCTGCCGCACCAACCGCCAGGACTTGTCCGATATTTCCGCCTATCAGCAGTCCAACTTGTTCCAGAATCGTCCCGATGATCAGGGTAGCAAACAACCCCTGTGCCATCCCGGACAATCCGTCAATAAAGAACCTTTTTAAAATCTTCATTCGATCTTCTCCTCAATATTCTTCTTTAACGTCATTTTAAATCATTTTCTCTCTCACTACAATATTGACTGTTTTATATTTATCTTCTATTATACTTAATATATTTCAAATAGAAAGCAGGTAAAACCAATGTTCCGTATGTGGGGAAAACTAATGAAAAGCAACCGGCTGCTGAAAGACACTGTAATCAGCGTGGAAAATGCCGGTCTGAACCGTACCCGAAAGGTATATAAGGCTCTTGAAGACATTTGTTATGAGTTTGATCTGCCGAAACCTCTCTGGCTGGAGGCCAATAAAAAAGAATTTATGACCCACGATAAAACAAGATTTTATCACGACAGTTTTATTGAAGATATCGACTTTGATTTCTTGGAGGTCCAGGTTATCGAAGAAGACCAAAGCCTTTAGAATATTTCTATAGGCTTTTTTTGTACAAGCTTTACAATACCGCAAAGTCTATCTATAATGAGAGATATAGAGAGAAACCATAAACGGGGGAAAAGGGAGAGAATGAAAATGATACGGCGGAAGAATAAACCTCCTACCAAGAGCGCTGTTGATTATATTGAACTGCTCTACAACAAGTATGCGCCTAAGCTGAAATATGTAGCAAAACAATATGTTCATAATGATACGTTGGCTGAAGATGTACTTCAAAATGTTTTCGAGAAAGCGTTGCTGTACTCTGAAAAGATTTTAGAATTGCCCGATGATAAGGCCTTTACGTTTTTATATGTCATAGTACGTAACACAGCGTATGACATGATCAAGGTTGAGAGCAGAAATAATCACGAAGAACTGACTTACGAGGACGGCGAAGATTCAGAATGCCTGATTGATCCAAATGATTATTACATGGAATATATTGACTTAAATGTAATGGTAGATAAGATTGGCAAGCTGCCTACGAATCAGCAGACAGTTCTTGTCCTGTACTATTACTATGGATTCAGCTTTCTGGAAATAGCGACGCTATTACAAATTTCGGAACTGACTGCAAAGAAACGTTGCAGTCTAGCCCGCAGTTCCTTACGTGCTCTGTTTGAGAAGGAGGGATTGAGTTATGAGTACAAACGATAAAAAAGACAAAAATGAAGAATTGTTTGACCATATCATCGAGTATGGTGCAAGCAGCTGGACCGACGAAATCTCCCCTGATAATATCCCGGAAGAGGAACTATCGGATCAATTAAATCAAAAAATTGACAACATGTTTTCCTCGGCAAGGAAAAGGGCAAACAGAAAACGCAGGTTTATCACTGCCCAACGGATTGCTGCTGTATTTGTGATGCTGCTTACTATGGCTTCTGTAACTTTGATGAGTGTTGAGGCTTTTAGGGAGCCAGTAATGAATTTTATATTTAATAAAAGTAGTTCTCAGAATCGGACAAGAATTCAGATTCAAACACATGGAGAAAATAAAGATTTTAATTTTACTTACTTGCCATCTGGATACTCTTTTTCTGAAAAAAAGGTAAGTGAGAATAATACACATATATTATATAAATTTAAAGATAAATCATCGAACGTAATTTATTTAAATATTATTTTAAATACTACTGCAAAGAATTATAGTAATATGAATAAAGATGATTACAGTATAATTAGAAGAAAAAATATTGAATATTATTACATAGATGATACTTTTAGTCAGCTTTTATGGTATAAACACAAAATCATTTATAAACTAAATGGAACTCTTTCTAAAGATGAATTATTAAAAATAGCAGAAGGCGTTGAATATAATTAATATTTTAAGGAACCTAAAAAATTTGGGTTCCTTTTTTTGTTCATTTTTATAAAAAAAAAATACTTCTTTCACTTAACTCTACAAGAAGACACGCTCAGATAATTCATGATTTCACCATTATCTAACTACTTCAGTTATTCAAGTAGTAAGGATAATGGGAGGAAATATGAAACAATATCTAAAACATTTATTAATGTCACTTTTTTTAGCACTATCAATTCTGTTAATTTCAGTTCCAGCAGAAGCTAGCTCTACACCTGAAGTTTCATACAGTAATCAATCAATAACTTCATTTATGTTGAAACCCAATTTTATGTCTAATAGTTGGACAGGATTTCGTGACGCCTATATAGATCTGCAAATTGACAAATCAGGTATTGCTCATTTTTACACACTTGTTTGTGCAAGTAATTCTAAATACTATTGCAAAATTACAATGAAACTCCAACGTTATAAAAATAAAACTTGGACAACTTTAACGAGTGGTACATGTACTAGTAAGTCAGATAATATGTACAGTAGAAGCTATTATGTATCTAAAGGATATAAGTATAGAGTTTATAGCAAGGCCTATATTTATAAATCTAAAAATGGAAAACTTATAAATTCAGACACCTTTACAAAAACAAAAACCAGAAAATAATTAACAAATATTAAAATCCTTACTGAATTTTAAAAAGCGCTGTTAAAATTTATTTAATAGCGCTTTTTAAAAAATATTCACCTTTTTGCTCTAAAAACAGTTTCTATAGTAGAGGGGTATTTTTTCAATCATTATTCCTAAAAACATATTAACTATTATAATATTAAAGAAAGGAAAACCATCCAAATCACAAACCATTCTAAAAATTGGTTAAGCGGGTACGGAAACCTGCTTTAATGGTTGAATTTACCCCTCTTGTTGACAGCTTAGGTTTACAAGTGAGAGACCAATGAATTCATGATATCATTGGTCTTTCTGCACTTTTTAACGAAACTTGCGAATATATTTCACTATTTCCATATTATTTCAGTTGCTGTAATAGAGGGCATTAACAACAGATTGTGATTAATTCGCTGGACCTCATTCTCTCTCTCATAAAAAATGGCCAGCGAAGTTTTTACAATCTGTTGTTAATGCTCTTTTACCGCGATAAAACAAAAAAACAGGACAAAGCCAAAGTGCTTTGTCCCATTTCTATTTTATATATTTAGCAATTTTCTCAGCTTCATATATACTGACCATTCCTTCAATATTCATTTCAAATTGATTCACATGTCCCAGTACTGATAAAGTTCTTTCTCCCTTATAAAAACTGAATTCACCTCCAGCAACTTTAAGTACTTTCACTTTTGTTTTTTCCTCTCCAAAAAAAATCTTTTCAGAACCGTCTGTTGTTCCGCTGTGATCATAATAAGAGTAATACAGTACGGCCTCTCCTCTGCTGTAAGACGCTATAATACCTATGACTTTCTTGTCAAGAACATTAACAAGGATATTTTGCAGCCTCCATCCGCGAGGTATATATCTTGGATACATTACATCCCGCTTATAATTATTCTTTACTTCTTCCCAGGTAGATACCCGAAAATTAGTTCCTGATTTTGCTCCATTATCTTTAGTTATATTTCGTGCAACAAAGCCTTTTATCGTCTCTATCAACCATTCAACAGGCGATTCTCCTGAAGGATCATTTATTTCAATCTGTACTTCTGTTGTCTTTTCATTTTTTTGATCAATATAACGAAAAATAGACTTCCCTGTAATCGCATAACATATGACCTGTGCTGAAAGCATAAATACAAGAAGAAATACCGCTGCCTTTGCTGCAATCGAGCAGTACCTCTTCCTTCTTCTGATTTTTAATAAGCTTCTTCTTTCTATATATCCGCAGTAGAATACTTCCTTATCAAGCTTACCTTCATCTTTTAAGGGCTCCATACATTCTAATATATGTTCTATATGCCGTAATTTCTCTTGATCCGATTCGGATTTAAAAAATTCTGTAATCCATTCAAAAGCCCATCTCTTGATTATAAAATCTCTCATCCTTTGTACCTGTTCTATATGTTTTGGATTTTCTATTCATTGTAACAGATAATTATATATATGTAAATCATAACCAAGAACCGACGATTTTTACGGATTATTTATGCGTCTTATTAACATCTGTAATTTTTGTCCTTATTTTTTCTTTTACATCCTCAGATAATTTTTCCTCTTCTATATCTTCCGGGTGGATTTCCTCTACAAATTTCCCAACCGCTTTCTCTAGTAACTGTTCAAATGCCTTCCTTCTCATTTCGGCTCCTTTCACATGAATTTTAAGGTTACATATCTATATCCCCAAAAACCACGCGAAGGTGTCGTTTAAGTTGACTTCATTCAGCCAAACATAATAAGCATAAACAGCTGTTTCCTTACTTTTTTTCGTATTCTTGCAAGTTTTGATTTCACCGCCTGATCTGTACTGTCCCTGAATCTCGCAAGCTCATTGATAGTAAATCCTTTCATGTAGAAATCATAAAAAAGACGAAATTCGTCTTCTGAGAGTACGTTTTTAATATCCGTTTCCAGCAGGCCGCTATAATCGTCCTCGAACTTTTGGTTTAATGACATTATATTTTCGTCTGTCAGTATCTCTCCTATTCTATTTTTCTTCTCAAACACATGATATATTTTGTATTTTGCTGTCTGTTTCAGCCATCCAACAGGATTTTCATGTTCTGAAAGACTGTCTATTTTTTCATATGCCGTCAGATATACTTCCTGAAGGACATCATAGGCCTCCTCCCAGTCCCAATAAAAAAACCCCTTCATAAATTTGAGCATCTCTTCATAACTTACTTCATATAACTTTTTAAATGCATTTTCTCTTGATGTATGATCCATAATTAACCCGCTTCTGATTTTTTTACAGCATAACAGAAAATCATCTGAAAGGCAAAAAGACAGCATATGGCATGACTCCGAAAGTCATGTTATATGCTGTCTTAATCTACTGATCAGCGAACGGCGGATCTCCCGTTCCTGTTACTTATGGACAATCATAGTATTTAGAATTAAGTGTTTACTCTGCTCCTTCTTCCGGCTGACTTGCATCTATGTCTCCAAGTCTCATGGCCTCATACTGTTCCAGGATCATGGTCTGGATAGTGTTTCTCGTTGCCGAATTGATCGGATGGGCAATGTCACGGTATTCCCCATCGGCAGCTTTGCGGCTTGGCATTGCAATGAACAGGCCCTTTTCTCCTTCGATGACTTTGATATCATGTACTACAAATTCATTATCAATCGTAATAGAAACGACTGCTTTCATTTTCCCTTCTTTTGCTACTTGTCTGATACGTACATCTGTAATTTGCATGTTGTCTTCCTCCTAGTTTTCAAAACTTTAGCTAATGATCTGTTGTGCGGCCGTTTTTGCTCTATCACCTTCCCTTTTCAACGCCGCAAAATATCCCCACTCTCAACACATTTTGCTCATACTATGACTCCCACTGTATACATCTATACTCTAAAACAAAGCACCTGCCGCCTTCCAAAATACAAATCGGAAGCCAGTCCTGATGCTTGTGCAGGGATCAACATCGTACATACTATCTTAGATAATGTTTATTATAGCACCTCTTTCGTAAAATGTGAACAAATATTATTATATATTTTCGCTGATATTATTGTATTTTACTATTTAGCAGTACAAAATCCGACAATATTTCCATCATTCTGTACACCTTTTTTACCGGAAACCCCTGTTTCTCATTTCCTTCCTTGCAACTTATTTTTTTGTGCACTATAATAGAAAAAACACTTTATTTAAAATCAGAGAAAGGTTAGGAATTCCTATGTATCAGATAGATTTCAAGAAACCAATTCACATTCATTTTATGGGGATCGGCGGTATCAGTATGAGCGGTCTTGCCGAGATCCTTCTCAAAGAAGGATTTACTGTTTCCGGCTCTGACATCCGTTCCTCCGATATAACCGAAAAATTGAATTCTTTAGGCGCCAAGGTCTTTTTAGGACAAGTCGCTGAAAATATCACGGATAATATTGATCTGGTCGTATATACTGCGGCCATCCATCCGGAAAATGAAGAATACAAAGCCGCACTGCAAAAAGGCATTCCCCTTATGAAGCGTGCGACTCTTCTCGGACAAATGATGCACAATTATAAAAATGCAGTGGCAGTATCCGGAACCCACGGCAAAACAACCACGACTTCTATGCTCTCACACATCCTGCTGGCCGGAGAGACAGATCCAACCATCACTGTGGGGGGTATTCTGGACATTATTGACGGCAACATCCGTGTCGGCCATTCCAATGTCTTCGTGACAGAGGCCTGTGAGTATACAAACAGCTTTCTCGAATTTTTTCCGAAGATCAGCATTATTCTAAATATAGAAGAAGACCATATGGACTTTTTCCATGATATTGATGAGATCCGTGACTCCTTCAAAAAGTTTGCTCACAAGCTTCCGGAAGACGGCCTGCTCGTCCTGAATGGGGAGATTGATGACATTTCCTATATCGTAGAAGGACTCAAAGCCAAGTATGTAACCTACGGCATTGATAACGATGACTTTACTTATACGGCTAAAAATATTTCCTATGACTCTATGGGCCATGGACATTTTGACCTGTACAAAGAAGGAACTTTTGTAGATTCCTTGTCATTAAACGTAAACGGCCTGCATAATATTAATAATGCGCTGTCTGCTGCAGCCGTTGCTGATTTCCTCGGGCTCTCCATAGATACTGTAAAAGCCGGACTCCTGACCTTCTCCGGCGCCAAGCGGAGATTTGAATATAAGGGGACCTGCCAGGGCTTTACGGTCATTGATGACTATGCCCACCACCCTACGGAGATCAAAGCAACATTGAATGCCTGCAAAAATTATCCCCACAAAGATCTGTGGTGTGTCTTCCAGCCGCATACCTATACGAGGACAAATGCCTTTTTAGATGAGTTCGCCGAGGCTCTCAGCCAATGCGATCATGTGATCATCACCGATATCTATGCTGCCCGGGAAAAAGACACCGGCATGGTCCACGCCAGAGATTTAGCAGATAAAATCGAAAAAACCGGTACTGATGTTCGATATATCAAGGATTTTGATGAGATAGAAGAATTTATTTTAAAAAAATGCAAAAAAAATGATTTGTTGATAACTATGGGGGCCGGAAATGTTGATTCTATCGGCAATGAGTTAGTTAAGAAATAGTTATCCACGTTATCCACAGGGTTATACACAATTGTGTATAACTTTCCCTGTGGATTTTTCTTTATTTTTTCCACATCAAAATTTTTTGAGTGAGGCTTGTCTTTCTGCGGATTCCGTTTACTTATCCACTTTATCCACAGTTTCCACAATTGTTCTGTGGATTATTCTGTGAAAAGAGCTGCTATTTACAATTTATTCGGTCTGCGTTATAGTTCTTTTAGATTAAAGAAAGAGACGTATTGACTAAAGTTAGGGAGATGGATTTATGAGCAGTATTAACGTAACGACAACATACCCGACCGGGGGAACTTTATTACCGAATGCCTTCGTAGACTACTACATGATTAAAGCCAACGGAGAATATGTGAAGGTTTATATTTACCTTCTGCGCATGGTTTCTAACGGCCAGAAGTTCAATATACCTTACCTGGCAGATTTGCTGGAACTTACGGAGCGTGATATCTGCCGCGCTCTGAAGTACTGGAAAAAGGAAAATCTCCTGGACCTGGTCATGGATGGAGGAGAGATCCGTTCCATCAAACTGCTCCCCGTTTCCACGGCCCTGACGATCGATGCGGATGATCTCATGGAGCCTGACAAAGAGGAACCAGCGAAAATACCAGCAAAGGAAACCACGACCGGGACTTCGGCTGCGAAAGCTAAGGCGGTTCCGGCCCTGAGGACGCTGACTCCGTCCCAGCTG
Source organism: Anaerostipes faecis (assembly GCF_910574135.1). Taxonomy (NCBI): domain Bacteria; kingdom Bacillati; phylum Bacillota; class Clostridia; order Lachnospirales; family Lachnospiraceae; genus Anaerostipes; species Anaerostipes faecis. The sequence continues at coordinate 13,194 of NZ_CAJSYK010000029.1, forward strand.
GCCCAGAAAAATAAGGATGATAAGTTCTCTTATCTGATCTATATCGCAGAAATGTACATAGGACGTCCGCTCACCGCCAATGATCTGAATACTCTCTCTTATTTCTACGATGACCTTGCAATGTCACCGGAGCTAATCGAACACTTGGTAGATTACTGTGTATCCAACGGCAAGAAAAACTTCCGCTATATGCAGTCCGTAGCGATTGCCTGGTATCAGGAGGGCATCCGAACAGCAGACGAGGCCAAGCTTCACTGCCAGAACTACCAGAAAGAGTATTACCAGATCATGCATGCCTTTGGACTGAATAACCAGCCCGCACCGGCACAGATCGAATACATGAAGCGCTGGCTCAAGACCGACGGCTTTGACTTAAGCATCGTCATAGAAGCATGCAACCGTACGATCCGCTCCATCGGCCAGCCAAAATTCCAGTATACGGACAGTATTTTGAAAAAGTGGAAGGACAACCATGTAGTTTCACTGGATGATGTAAAGAAACTGGAAAGCCGCCCGGGGACTGTATCCAAATCCGCAGCCCCACAGCCGAACAACCAGTTCCACAATTTTGAAGAACGTGACTATGACTATGACGAGCTGGAAAAACAGCTTTTTGAAAAGCAGATACACCCTGTAAAGGAGGACTGAGATGTCCCTGACCAATGAACAATATCAGGAAATCATGAGGATGTACGAGGCGAACCGGCTCAGCAGCTACAATCTCTCCAGAGAGCGCAGGCGTCAGGTCTATGCACAGATTCCTCAGATGAGGGAGCTGGACCGGGAGATGGCCCACAACGCTGTTCTCCTGGGAAAACAGCTGATCGCATCTGAAGATCATAACTCTATGGACATTTGCAGGCAAAAGAATCAGAAGCTGGCTGACCAAAAGCGCCGGCTTCTTTTAGATCATGGATATCCTGAGGATTATCTGGACCCTGTTTATACTTGTCCCGACTGTAAAGATACCGGATATATCGGCACCGAAAAGTGCCATTGTTTCCATCAGGCTGTGATCCGCCTGATTTATTCTGATTCCAATATGCAGCATATCCTTGAAAAAGAGAATTTTCTCCGTTTCAATGATCAATATTATTCTGATAAACTACTGGAGGACGGACGGCCTTCTCCGAGACAGAATATCCATGCCGTGCTGAAAAAATGCCGTGATTTTATCGGTCATTTTCCTTCCAGGGAAAACCTGCTGCTGCACGGTTCCACAGGCACCGGGAAGACATTTTTAAGCCATTGTATTGCTAAAGAGATCATGGATAAGGGATATACCTGTGTCTATGTAACCGCTTTTCAGCTTTTTGATATTCTGACTTCCCAGGCATATCAAAAGCACAAGGATAATCTCCCTATGTCCTACCAGCTTATTTTTCACTGTGACCTGCTGGTCATTGATGATCTGGGGACAGAGCTTAACAATGCCTTCATTACTTCCCAGCTGTTCCACTGCCTGAATGAACGGCAGCTCAGCGGTAAATCAACACTTATTTCGACAAATTTATCAATGCGTAATTTGAAAGACCGCTATACGGAACGGATTTTTTCCAGAATTATTGAGAACTATACCATCTGCCAGTTATACGGCGAGGATATCCGTTTAAAGAAATCTTTTTCCCGCAAGTCTTGACGGAATCGCTTCGGGAGTGATATAAAAAGAGTGAACAAACTACAAAGGAGATTTATAATGAGACGATCTGACCGAAACTTTAAAACCCTTCCCGACGGCAATCTTGGCATCATCGCTATGGAGAGCTGCAAAAGCCTTGGCAATCTGATTGATAAGTATATTACAGGCTGGCGCGGAGATGAAGCCCCCCGCTATCAGAATATGCCCGGATATGATGAGTATTACAAGGCAAGCTATCTGCTGGATGCCGGCTGTCCCCGCTTCGGCTCCGGAGAAGCAAAAGGGATCATCCGTGAATCTGTCCGCGGAACCGATTTGTACATTCTCGTTGACGTGCTGAATTACAGCATCAAGTATTCTCTGTGCGGTCATCAGAACTCTATGTCCCCGGATGATCATTTTCAGGACTTAAAAAGACTCATTGCAGCCAGCGGCAGCAAAGCCAAGAGAATCAGTGTCATCATGCCTTTCCTGTATGAAAGCCGTCAGCACAAAAGAAGCACCAGAGAGTCCCTGGACTGTGCCATGATGCTTCAGGAGCTGATTCATTTAGGAGTACAGAATATCATTACATTTGACGCCCATGACCCTCGTGTACAGAACGCCATTCCAAACAGCGGCTTTGATACGGTACAGCCCACTTACCAGTTTGTAAAGTCTCTGGTTGAGCAGTGCGACGGAGTCAATTTTGACAGTGATCATCTGATGGTCATCAGCCCGGACGAAGGTGCTATGCAGCGTTCCATCTATATGGCCAATGTCCTCGGTGTTGATGTGGGTATGTTCTATAAGCGCAGAGATTATTCTACTATCGTAGACGGCCGCAACCCTATTGTGGCCCATGAATTTTTGGGAGATTCCCTGGAAGGCAAGGACGTTCTGATCTTGGACGATATGATATCTTCCGGAGAGAGTATGATCGATGTAGCCAAAGAACTGAAAGCAAGAAAAGCGAGACGTGTATTTTGTCTTTCTACCTTCGGTCTGTTCACAAACGGACTTGATGTCTTTGACAAGGCTGTGGAAGAAGGTATCATCGAAAAGGTTATCACAACCAATCTTACTTACCAGACACCGGAACTGTTGGAGCGTGATTGGTATGTATCATCAGATGTGAGCAAATATGTTGCTCTGCTGATCGATACGCTGAACCACAACGGGTCCATCAGCGAACTTCTGGACCCAACGGAGCGCATCAAAGAATATTTGGAAAAGAATCATTTATAAATTTATCAGCAGTATAGGAAAAGGCAGCAGACTATTTATTAAAGTCTGCTGCCTTTATCTATTTATCAATCGTCATTTCCGGCGCCGCGTCGATCATCACCGTTCTGCTGCTGTGTAGCCGCTGTTGTGGCCTGTGTCGTTGCCTGAGTGGTCGCCTGGGTTGTAGCCTGTGTTGTAGCGTGAGTCGTTGTCTGGGTTGTACCTTTGGTACTTCCCTTTTCTGTCGTGCCTGCTGCTGTCTGCCCTGTGGTCGGCATGTTTGTTCCGCCTCCGCCTTCATAGGAATTAAGCTTTTTGCCTCCTGAATACTCTTTGTGGAGAGCATTCATAAAATTGCTCCAAATTGTCTTAGGATAACCGGAACCGCTCAGGTTGGCCATTACCCTGCTGTCATCCCTTCCTACCCACACTGCAGTTGTATAGTACGGTGTATATCCGCAGAACCATCCGTCCTTATTGTCCGTTGTAGTACCTGTTTTTCCCGCGGTATCTACATTAGGAACCTTTGCACCCCGGCCTGTACCGTTGGTGATAACACTCTTTAAAACGCTGCTCATCATAGAAGCCGTATTGGCTGAGTAAACCGTTCTTTTCTTGGATGGATTGGAGACCACAGTCTCACCGTCCGAATCCTCGATCTTCATAATACAGGTTGGGTCTCTGAACACGCCCTGATTGGCAAGTGCAGCATATCCGCTGGCCATCTCCTCAGCCGTAGTTCCATAGGTGAAGCCGCCGAGGCAGGTTGTATAATACTTATAGTCATTTTCGTCGAGGCTCTTAAAGTTCATCTTTTCCAAATACCGGAGAGCGGATTTCGGCCCGATCTCCTCGTAAAGCCTCATAGTAGCCACGTTGCTTGATTTCTCCAACGCCCGCCTCAGTGTAATACTTCCTGAATAGGAACCGCCGGAGTTTCTGACCCTGTGTTTGTCTTTGGGACTCATCGGGTTGTCATTCACGATAGAACCCGGTCCATATCCTCTCTCCATAGCAGGAGCATAGACAAGGATGGGCTTAATGGCACTTCCCGGCTGTCTCGGACTCTGATAAGCACGGTTCAGCCCTAATCCTGCATTTTTCTGATATCTTCCTCCTACGATGGCTGCTACCTTGCCTGTCTCATTGTCAATACAGACGCCTGCGCCCTGGACTTTGTAAACCTTGTTCTTGTCCTTCTCCGTATAACCGCTCAGAGCATTGTCGATACTGCTTTGAAGTTCCTTCTGAGCATCCAGGTCAATGGATGTATGAATCTGGTATCCTGCACTGTATAAAGTCCTCTTACACTCAGCATAAGACTTGTTATATTTCTCATCGTAATCCTGTTTGTCTTCGTCAGAGTCAAACACATAGCGGAACTCAAAGCCCTGCTTCTCCATCAGTGCTTTCGTAGCACTGTGAATTACATAAGTTTCAATATAATTTCTCTTCTGCTCAGTTTTTTTCTTTTTCAGTGTGATCTTTTCTCTCAGAGCTTCATCTCTCTGGGATTTAGTAATCAGATTCTGCTTATACATATCCTTGAGGATCTTGTCGCGCCTTGTCATTGTCTTTTCCTTATGATGATAGGGCTCATACATGTTTGGCGCATTAGGGACCGCACACAAGAATGCGGCTTCTGACATGGTCAGATCCTTGGCATCCTTATCAAAATAACCTTTGCTGGCAGCCTGAATTCCGTAATAGCCATTTGCAAAATAAACGTTGTTCAGGTAAAACTCCATGATCTGATCCTTGGAGTACTCCTTCTCCAGACCCCATGCCACAAACATTTCTTTGACCTTACGCTGCCAGGAAATCTCCCGTGTCAGGAAAACAGTCCTTGCCAGCTGCTGAGTGATCGTACTTCCTCCCTGAGTAACTTCTCCCTTATTTGTAACAAAGGATACTGCTGCTCTGGCGATACCCCTGAAGTCTACCCCATTATGTTTGTAAAAATTATTGTCCTCCACGGAAATCATCGCCGCCACCGCATACACCGGCAGATCTTTATACTTCAGATAATAGACATCCTTCTCGCCTTTCAGCTTGGTGATAACCTTCCCATTCGTATCATAGACGACACTCGTCTGTGTTGCCTTAAATGTCTGCTCTGAAGTGTTGGCTACCAGATCCTTAGCCTCTGCCCTCAGCTTCATGACTTTCATTCCGATGGTGAACCAGCCGATAACCACCAGAAAAAGAAAAACAATCGAGATCTTGACAAGGATCTTTCTTTTCTTTTTCTTCTTTTTTGGTTTTTTCTCTTTGGAAATGACTTTCTTTGTCTCTTTTGTTTCTTCAGCCATATTCTCCACCTTTCATTATTCTCTGGTTTCCTCTAGGGAAATCCAGTGGATTTTCTGATTCTTCCGGTCCAGCTGATGAAAAAGCTCTTTCTTACACGTAAATAAGATCAGCTGCCTGCCGGAATACCTGCTCAAATAATCAAGCGCCCTCCGGGTCCTTTCATCATCAAAATTGCCGAAAATATCATCCATCAGAACCGGGACTGGTTCCTTCGGATATAGAATCTCTCCCGCGGCAAGCCTCACAGCCAGGTAAATCTGCTCTACGGTTCCCGCGCTTAAATACTTCAGATCAATAAACCTGTTTTTATATTCTACCATAAAAGACAGTGATTCATCAATTTTTACTTTTTCGTACTCTCCTCCCGTAAGATAACTGACGATCTCACTGACCTTTTCGTTAAACTGTTCCCCCAGATTTTCCCGGAATTCCCTGGCGGCATCTAAAACAGCCTGAATGGCCGCATCTGCCTGATTTATATTATATTCTGTACGGTCTGTTTGTTCTTTAAAAATTTGATAGTCTCTTCTTAATTCTTCCTTAAAGTCCTCCTGCTCTGTCATTTCCTTCTTTTCTGACTTAACCGAAAGAACCGATAACACCAGAAATACAGCACAGCCTGCGAAGAACCCCGGATGAACAAAGCCAGCCGACGCAAACACAGCTGCTGCCGTCAAAAAAAACAAAATACTCCTCGGCTTTCCGCTCTGTCCATCAGACTCGGGAGCCTTCAGATAACGCTCCCTCTTCTCAGACAGGACGATCGATTCCTCTCTGCTTTTTCTTCTCAGCATGTTCTTTTTTTCTTTCAGCGCCTTCAGAGCCAGATCGATCTTTATATCTGCTGTATTGCTGCCTGTCAGATTGGATGTATAGTTGGTAAGCTCCATAGAGAGATTTCCTGACGGAGGAATGTCCCCTTCCTGAATACAGAAAGTATCTGTGTATGCACCGAGGCTCAGAGTATACAGCTTTGAGAGATCACCTTTTTCACCTGATTCTTTATCATACAGATTAAAAGACTTCTCTCCCGTGCGGAAGCTTCTCTCAAGCAGCCAGGCATGTCCGTCCGATATGATCTCCATGCCTCCTCCGTAATTTCCTCCATAAACCGGCGTATATATAGTATATGCATCAGATCTCGCTGCAATGCCTCTGGATTTTTCCAGACCGAACAGCATATGCACGATAAACTCTTTTATTGTAGTCTTCCCGCTCTCGTTTGGTCCATATACAATATTTAATCCAGGCTCAAAGGATAATTCTTTTCCGCAGAATTTCCCGAAACCGTCGATATAAATATTCCGGATATAAAAAGCAGATCTTTTCTCCCGTTTCTCTGACCGGCGCCTCTGATATAATCCCCTGGATGCCTGCTCAAATGCATCCCCTGCAAAACGTGACGCTTCCGGCATTCCCTCAAGGCGGCGCAGTACGGCACCGATGATATTATCTTTGTTGGATTCTAGCAGCGAATCTTCCGTACGGCTCCCCCTCGTCTCGTCAACAATATCCACGATCCTGTATTTTGCTCCGAGAAGATCAAAATCAGGACGAATCTTTGCTCTTTTAGAGCCCTGAAGGAACAGCGTAAACATCTGGTTTTCCCCCAGCAGCTTCATCTCTTCTTCCGCAGCAAAGAGAATTTCTTGATCATTCATATCTTTTGTCAGGTTCACCCGTACTTCCACATAACTTTTTTGATTGACCGGCAGGAAACGGACGACTTTCTTTTCGTCTGTGATCTCTCCCAAAAAAAATCCGCGGCGCCCTGTCTCCGTCCTGTTTAAAGGTTCCAGGCTGCCGCCGTAGGCGATCAGATCCTCTGATATCATCTCAGGACTGTGAATATGGCCTAACGCGGCATAGTCAAATCCCGACCATTTTAGTTTGTGAAAATCAATGGGACTATGTGTGCCGTCCCCTCCGTGCCCTAAAAGAATATGAATACCTTCTTCTGTCCCTGGCCTTGCCTCATCATATAAAGGCTCCGTAATTTCCCTGCTGTGATAGCTGAGACCGTAGATATAGGTATTCTGTGCCTCTTCGTATACTCTCGTAAGTTCTTTTTCAGTGAACAGATGCACATCAGCAGAAAAACGATATCGCAGATATGCCGATCCTTCGTCAATAAAATCATGATTTCCCGCGATCATAAAAACCTTGGTACATACCAGCTGGGACAAAAAAGAATCCAGCCTGTTTAAATCCCTTAATGATGGTTTTTTGTGAAAGATATCTCCGCACAGAAATAAGAAGTCTGCCTGTTCTTCATTGGCCAGTGCAATGACTTCGCTGAGGCTCTGCTCAATATCCTTTTTCCGCTCTTCCCCCCATCCCCTCTCTGTTTCCGGACAAGCTCCGAGGTGGAGGTCTCCAATGTGTATAAACTTCATGTCTCACCTTCTCTATTTCGCATAGCTGTAAAATACATTGCCTGCCTTTTTAAATTCTCTCTCCATTGAAGACCGTTCCGCCTGAACAGATTCTTCCTTCAGAGGATCAAAATATCTGATCTTTGTATTGTTATAGCTCATGACCAGAATAAATGTGCCGTTGGCCCTTTTTGCAATGACCGGCCTTCCTTTGCTGATGCAGTAGAGAACGTCTTCAAATTTACATCCGGTGTAATCTGCTGCCATTTTGTCCATAGAATCATACAGCATGCCGTAAACATCTTTTTTGCTCCGCTTCAGCTGTCCGTAGGTGACATCCTTTCCCTCGGAATCCGTAATCATTTTTACACAGGCAATTCCGGTCTCGTCTTTGGACTCTGCTTTCACCATCGGAATATTTGCCACTTTCCCGTAGCTCTTCATAACTCCTTTTTCCCACAGGTACAGCTGGCTTGAATTAACTACCACACCTGCGTTTTTCTGAGCTTCTTTAATAGCTTTTGCCATATCCGTATAAGTTCCCTTCAGTGAACCGCCGGCATAAATATAGACATTTTTATACCGCTGTTCATTGTTCGCAAAGGATACGCTGCACTCTTTCTCGGTCTGGCTGAGCGCAGAAGATAAATACTTCGGAACTGTCTGTACATATACATAATCAGGGAATGATAGATATACCTGGTTCAGACGGTCGCTTGTATATCCGTATTCCAGTGAAGCTTTATCCTCCGTCTTATCCTTGTAGCGAATATAATCCTCTTTCATGCTCTTGTACCCTGTTCCTGAGCGTCTGGCCGGACTGAGTACGACAACAGTTCCGTCTACCCTGGCGTCCGTAACATAGATTCCGCTCTTTTCAAACTTGGCCTGTTCCTGATTTTTGTCATCGACAATTGCAACTTTTTTCATTGGAAACTGGACGGAACCGTCTTTTCTTGTCTTCACATCCCCTGCATCTGCAATACCGTACACAAGGTCTTCTTTCACAAAACCGATCGGTTTGATCCGTTCTCCTTTATCACAGCGGATCTTATGCTCTTTGTTATTTTCCAGATCTATGATCCGTATGGCCGTTTCATTTTCCGTTATGGCAAGCATTCCGGTTCCGGAGACTGCGACCATGCCGCTGCTGATATTTTTTGCAATGGTTTTTGACTCCCGGCTGTCCAGATCGACCTGGTAGTAAGCCCCGTCCAGCTCAAAATAGAACTTTCCGCTGTCACTCAGGTATGCTCCTTTTTCAATCTCATCTTTTAAATTTTCATACTGGATCTTCACCGGTATAAAAGCTTTCTCGTCTGCTTTTCCGCTCTCCGCTTCATATTCATAGACACCGATTCCATTCTTGCCTTCGTGTTCTCCCCGATTCATGTATCCATATACAATAAATTTAATGTTTCCGCTTTTATCCATCTCCATCACATGGATACCGTGCTGCGGATAATTGTTTCGGGAGTCTCTGTAGTCTTCTCCCACAAAAGAAAACACTCTTGTCATAGAAGCATTTTTATAATCGTAATACCACAGCTCATTTTCCTGAACAAATGCCGCTTTCCGCCCGCTGTTCCTGCTGATCAGTTCTTCGGGATTCATCTGCGTGATCCCCATCAGTATTCTGTTGTTTGCCCGGTCCAGTGCGTCATAGCGGAAAAACGCATTCTGAGTCCGCTCGTAATTGAGCAGATACATCCGGTCTTTGGAATATCTGATACGGAAGTATTCTGTCACCTGATAGTACTGCTTGATCCCTTTGCTGTTTTCCGCAGACAAAATAAATCTGTACTCCACCGATGTCACATTAGAGCTGGCCTCTTTGATGACCGGCGCGTACATACGCTCAGTTTTTGGTTTCAGTGATGCATAGCAGACTGCCTCCTGATTGGAAGAAATATCAACGAAAGAAAGATCATTTGTCATAGTTCCGTCCTTTACTTCCAAATATTTTTTTACATATTCTGAACTTCCCTCTGTCAAAGTGGCATCGTGAAATTCCTTTGCAAACTTCAGACACTCGGCAAAATGCAGATCGGTACCGTAAATAATGCGGGTATAATATGTGATTTTTTGTCCCTCATCTTCTATAGACAGAGCCAAAAGATATGTTTTCCCCGACTCCAGACGGCTCTTGACTTTTAAGTCCGCTGCCGCACCGCTTTTTTTCTGCTGAAAAGCTACTACTCCTTTTTCCAGAGCAGAGCGGTTATTCTCTTTATATATTTTATAATCCAGCGCTTCGATGGAGCTGTTTCCGTGTTTCATAAAAACCTGGAATTTATCCTCCTTTATCGGCGTGATGGAATCTCTCATCAACGATGCGTCCACGGACTCTGTGTATCCATGGAGTTCATTGATCTCTTCTCCTCCGGTGTTTATGGTCAGCACAGGCAGGGATGCCTGACTTGTCTCACTGACACCCTGATTATTTTTTCCTATCAAAATATAATTCCATATTCCAAGAGCAAGAATAAAAATCAGTCCAAAGACTGCTGCTAGTATGGCTTTTTCCCGCTTCATAAGATCCTCCTAACATTCTCTCTGTCCTATCTGTATATTTTATCCGTTTTCCTGAGGAAACACAACAAATTTAAGGAAAGTTTAAGAGCAGCAGACTGCTTGACAGCGATAGTAAAAAATTACAAAGACCAAATTATGAATTCAGACTCGGCGCTGGTAATCTAAGACTATTATTTTTTGCAAAAAATGATATAATAACTAGTAATAAAAGAGGAGGTAAATTCATATGCTTGATCCCATTGTTTTTGCTGCATAGCAGGGAGCTATTTGCAGCCATGCTGAATAACAGCATGATTTATAACGTTAAAATCTCAACAAATAGCCCTTGCTGTTCCGAATTAATTTTTTTATTTTAGGAGAGCAGTATGAGCTATAAGAAAGCGAAACATATACTTCCCCTTGAACTTCTTGAAGAAATCCAAAAATATGTAGAAGGGGAGAGCATTTATATACCAAGAAGATCGGACAGAAAAAAGCCCCGTGGGAGTTCTGTTGCATCTTTAAAGTATTTTCAAAAACGCAATGCACAAATATTCAGTGAGTATCTTGCGGGAGAGAGCCAGGATTTATTGTCTGAAAAATATTTTCTGTCTCTGAAAAGCATCCAAAGAATCATCCGGCAGGAGAAAATGATACATAACATGTAAAGGTGAGCCGATACGGATATGAAAACCGTATTGGCTCATCTTTTTTTCATAAAAAAGGATGAGGTTTGTGCTGACGGAAATGAATGATAGAATTTTTTCAGAATAAAAAATTCAGGAGGTGACATTGTGAAGCGAATTTTAGAAAATCCGCCTTTTTTCTCTTTCCTATTCTAATTAGAACAGGAAGGAGATTTTATGAAAAATAAATTTCTCAGAACGGTTGTCTGGGAGGTACAGTACCAAACTCCGCCTCCTGCCGTACGATACTGTAAAAAATGCGGCAGTCAAAAAGAGTTTGTCAGTTCCGGACAGTTTAGGGTTAATGCACAGAGAAAATACCTCGACGTCTGGCTCATTTATAAATGTTCCGGCTGTGAAGCTACATGGAATCTGACCGTCTTATCCAGAATCCATCCCAAAGCAGTGAACAAAGAACTTCTGGATAAATTCCACGGCAATGATAAAACTCTTGCTCACAAATATGCTATGAATACAGATTTATTGAGACGGAACGGCTGCAGAATCGGTCCATACGATTACAAGATAGCCGGATGTGCTGCATTTGACGGACCCGTAAGACTGCATATAAGAAGCAATTATGCATCAGATGTAAAAGTATCGGTAATACTGCGTGAAAAGCTGCAGTTATCCAGAAAAGAATTTGAAGACATGCTTTCAGACGGCCGAATACAAAGCGAATCGGGAAAAGATTTAACAAAGTGCAGACTAAAGAAAGAGATCTTTTTAGTTATTTCATAAAAATATTCACTGAAAGCCTCGGAATACATAATTTGACATTTTAGTGAGTATATTGTAAAATACTAGGTGATATTGAAAAAACTTTCCATATATGATAAACTAAAGGAGATAACAAAAGATGAAAAAGTCTAACAATATATCACTTAAAAATGACTATGCTTTCACACAGATCATGAAGCAGCCTAAGATACTCCGGGGATTTTTAAGCGGTATCCTGCATATTCCTCCTGAAAAGATCGGAACCATTCATATAAAAGACCGCCACCTTTCCAAAGATCTTCTGGAAGGAAAGCTTTCCATACTTGATTTATATACCGTAGTAGAAGGGACCGGAAAAATCAACATAGAGATGCAGGTCCTGCCCTATGCACACTGGGACAGAAGATCTCTGTCCTATTTAGCAAAAGTATACACTCAGGATTTAAAATCAGGAGAAGCTTATGCCAATTGTGTTAAGGCCATTCATATCAGTATTCTTGGTTTTAATCAGCTGACTGACACCGATTATTTTTATTCCTCTTTTCATATGAGGGAGGACAGCAGACACAGTCTATACAGCGATCAGTGGGAAATTCATGTGATAGAGTTACAAAAACTAAACTCTTCACAAGTAAAAGAAGAGCATAAAAAGTTATATCAATGGGCATGTTTTATTTGCGCAGAGGGAGAGGAGGAACGTGCCATGATAGAAAAAGATCCTTATATTGAAGAAGCCATCAGGGAACTCGAATTGCTGGAACGCGATCCTGAACGTATGGACGAATATTTGTTCCGCCAAAAAAACCTTTCAGATTACGTAACCCAGATGGAGTACAGCAGAGAAGAAGGTTTAAAAGAAGGGGAATATACAAAAATAATTGAGCAAATACAAAAAAAGATGCAGCGAGGAAAAACTGAGGCAGAGATAGCCGATGCCTTAGAGGAAGATCCTCAGACTATCGCCTCCATTTGCCGTCTGATCAGACTCTATCCTTCTTCCTCAAAGGAAGAAATCTATAAAGTATGGCAAAACAAACCCGGCACCATCTGACAAAAGATGCCGCAAAACAACTGTACTCCAGCTGTTTTGCGGCATCTCTGTCTCTATAAAATATGTTTTTAGTCTGAAAACATCCTGCATTTTCTCCTGTAACGGCATCTGCGGTGATAGAGTTCTCCTCCCAGCAGTGTGCAGACCATCTGATAAAGAAGGCGGTCCTTTTTTATGCAGTCTTCCTTTTCCATTTCCTTTATCTTGTCATAGATATGATCGGCAAGTACAAGAACCCCCGTGCGGTCCAGATACTCGTCAAACATCATACTTCCCTTGTACTCCAGCTGATCGCAGGCATCCTCAATGTACTCAAGTACTTTACCTGCAACCGGTCCATACATCCTCGTAATGTACTGATAATCGTCCTCATCCTGCTCATCCATCATCACCATCGGCTTTCTGGAAAGAGACTCCATATCGAATGTCGGCAGATCACCTAAACCTTCACGATCCATCATTTTCGCTGCTCCTTTTCTCTACTGATAATATATTATGAGAAAGGAGCAAAAAAAGGAACAAAATTTTTAAAGTTCTCTTCTCATATCCTCCTGTTTCAGGCTATGGATCTCTTCATTGATCGCCAGCATCTTACTGTCCAGATAACTGATCATCTCCGCACATTCCCGAAGTTCTGACCGGATATATTCCGGAGCATGTCCGTCATACTTGTAATAAATCTTGTGTTCCAGGGACGCCCAAAAGTCCATGGCAACCGTGCGGATCTGTATCTCTACTCTTGTTGGTACGACTGTATCCGAGAGAAAGATCGGAACTTTCACGATCATATGGTAACTCCTGTACCCGCTGGGTTTTGGGTTGACCATATAATCTTTGATTTTTACTACTTCAATATCGTCCTGATTGGAAATCATGTCTACGATGCGGTAAATATCTGGGGTGAAGGAGCAGATAACTCTGATCCCTGCCACGTCGTCAATATATCTCTCAATGTTTTCTACCGTAATATCCTGCCCCTTTTTCATGAGCTTCCGGACAATACTCTCTTCACTTTTCATCCGGGATTCGATATGTTCGATTGGATTATATTTGTGCACAAATTTAAATTCGTCATTTAAGATCTCAAGCTTTGTTCCGATCTCTTTAAGCGCTGACTGATATAACAGCTGCATTTTCCGGTATTCTAAAAAAATATCCTTTACATCAGGTAATTCAATCTTTGCCATAGAATTCACACCTCTTTCTGAATTGTATCGTGACTGGCTCTCCTATGCCTGCCAGTTCTAAAGAATATTTTATCATGAGTACAGAGAGCTTTCAAACTTATCAATGTGAAATCTTTATGACATTTCAGCACATCAGCATTCCGCCTGTGGCATCAAAAGTAATTCCGGTAAAATAGGAAGCCCTCTCTGACACAAGGAAGACAGCCGCATTTGCCACTTCCCTTGGATCTGCAATTCTTCCTATGGGTATCTTTTTGTTCTGTTCTTCTTCGTCTTTTTTATCCTTAAAAGATTTCATGAGCATGTCTGTCTTCATGTATCCCGGAGCAATGGCATTTACAGTAATTCCGTATTCTGCAGTTTCCCTGGCAAGAGATTTGGTAAGCCCGATCAGACCGGCTTTCGATGATGCATAATGGGAATGATTTCTTTTTGATCCCATGATGCCCGCTTTGGAAACCACATTTAAAATACTTCCCTTTTTTCCTGCCTCCGTGAGATGGCAAATCAGCTTTTGAGAAAGCAGAAACGGCACTGTCAGATTCATCTCCAGAACTCTGCGGAAGTCTTCTTCCGGCATTTTGGCAGCCATGGAAGTTGTCCAGGCGGCCGCATTATTCACGAGGATATCTGCGCCCCCAAACTGTTCACAAGCAGCCAAAAACAGTCCGTTCCTGTCGGATTCCTCCATCATATCTCCCTGAAACCCAAAGACCTTTCCGGGACACTCCCGGTTCATTTGGCGGATCAGTGCCTCCGCCTCGTCCTTTCCTGACCGGTAATTCATGACCACATTGGCGCCTTCCTCAGCCAGCACCCGGCAGACCGCCCGTCCAAAGCCTTTTGCTCCCCCTGTAACAACTGCCGTCTTTCCCGATAACCCTAACTCCATGTGTACCTCCCTTATAACTGCCGATATCTCCGGAACGCTTTCATGCCGTCCCGGAGATATAGAATCTGAACTTATTTCTTATTCATTTACTCTGAACTTCTTCCAAGGTATATCGAGCATTGATCCGTGCTGCAAAACATCATCAATATGTAAAATCAGAGGGAAATCTTCTTTTTTCATCTGATTTTTCTCAGAAAGAATTCTAACAGCTTTCGCCGCCCGCCGGGCGATGACCACTGATTCTAAAGTCACACCTTTGAGTTCTTCCATAGCCTGTTCATATGGCATACCTGCTCCAAGCCTTTTTCCGATTTCCTTTGAACGGCCGCCCATGACAGTCACATACAAGTCGCCGATTCCGTGAATGGAGTTTTCAACATTTCCTCCCATGTACTGGACAAATTTCATGATCTCATAAGAGCTCTGTCCAAACAGTGCAGACTGAGTGTTGCACATATATTTCTGCTGCTTTTCTTCCAGACCGATGCCAAGACTGACTCCAAGAGCATATGCATTTTTAAGGGCAACCGCAATTTCCAGCCCGGCTGCATCCTGTGTCAGATCAATGTGATAATACGGCCTCTCTAAAAGCCTCTTAAAGAACTCAAGGACTTCCATGTTCTTTCCACAGAATGCGACTCTTGTATCGTCATGGTCTGCCAGCTCATAGCACCTGCAGGGCCCTCCGATGGCACAGAATTCATGGCTTTTTCCATTCTCTGCTTTTGATTCAAACAGTTCGGGAAATGTCTGGATCGTCCCGTCGTCATATACCTTAACACCCTTGGTCACTGCGATCACCGGTATTTTATCCGGTATCTTTGCCAGGGCATTTTCAATAAACCAATCCACCCCAAAGCTGCTGACTCCCAGTATCACTGCATCACAGCCAGAAAGCGCAGCATCCAGTTCTTCAATCTGAAATGCCTTTACGCCCTCGGGCAGTGTTCTTTTGAGTGTGGGATGGTAACGGTTTTCCTTTACCGAATCAATAATCTCCCTGTCCAGCGGCGTGCCTGTAAGACGCATCTCATTTCCATTTTCCACAGCAGGAAAGGAAAGGCTTGACGCCATCACTCCTGCTCCAATCACCGTAATCGTACTCATAAGACCCTCCATTTCAAACAACATACATACAATAACTATTGTACCTTATGGCGCAAAGCGCGCCAAGCCCGAAGGATGTTTATTTTAAGGGATAATCGCGTATTTGATGCCTTTCTGCCTGCCGATGCTCTCCAGTGCATCAATTGCTTTTTCTAAAGGATAATGCCCTGTGATGAACAGACTGCCGTCGATCTGTCTGTTGGACAGCAGTTTCAGAGCCAGCTGTACATGGTACGGCGTGTGATGATAAACGGCCTTCAGTGTGATCTCCTCATAGTGGAACTTCTGGCAGTCCAGGGTAATGCTTGTGCCTGCTTTGGTGCCCCCGAATGCAAGAACCGTTCCTCCCGGGCTCACCATATTTACGGCATTTTCCCAGACTTCCGGGAATCCTGTTGCTTCTACGACCACATCGGCCCCTTTTCCGCCGCACAAATCTCTCACTTGTTTTATATGTTCTTCCCCGGAGGCATTGACAGTTTTCCATACCCCGAATTTCTCAGACTGCTCCAGGCGGTAATCCGACAAATCTACGGCTATGACTCTGCATCCTTTCAGGCTTAACAGCTTCATAAACATGAGTCCGATAGGTCCTGCCCCGATGACTGCGACGGTGTCTCCCACCTTGGCCGGTATCCGATCGCTTCCGTGGACCGCACATGCCAGAGGTTCCAGAAGTGCCGCCTGTTCAAACGGCAGATGTTCAGGTACATGATAAAAATTATATTTCAGAATATGAGACGGCACGGCTACATACTCAGAATACGCGCCGTTCAGATACTGCAGATTTTCACAAAGGCTGTATCTCTTATTTTTACAATGCTCACACTCGAAGCACGGGGCGGTATTGGCTCCCACGATTCGGTCCCCTACCTTAAATTTTGTAACGTCCTTTCCTGCCTCCACAACTACTCCGGAAAACTCATGGCCGAATGTGGAAGGTACAGAAGTGATAATGGTCGGATGTCCTCTCCTGTATGTTTTCAGGTCTGTGCCGCAGGTCAATGCTGCTTTTACCTGAACCAATACCTCATCGTCTTTAATCTGTGGAATATCCGTCTCCTCAAACCTTACATCTCCCGGTGCATAAAACATCTGTGCTTTCATTTTCCCCTGCATGTTTCCATCCTCCTAATTCTTATTTCTGTCCATAGTTTTGATCTGTGTCTTCTTTTAGAAATTTACACATCTGGTCTTCCAGCGTATTTACATTCCCCATCTGATAAGCCAGATACGCCACCTTTGCACTCTCCTCAAGTACAATTGCATCATTATATGCCTTGTCAATTGTCTCGTCGATACAAATTGCTCCGTGATTTCCCATCAGCACTGCTTTGTCATCCCCAATCGCCTCTGAAGTCACTTCTGCCAATTCGTCGCTTCCAGGCGGTACAAAAGCGGCACAGCGGATATTTCCGCCTACCAGACCTGCCGCTTCCGAGGTGATGCACGGCATCCCTCCGTCTACACAGGCCCATGCCGTACAGTAGGTGGAATGGGTGTGGACGACGCCGAACACATCCGGCCGCCTCCGGTACATGGCTGTATGAAGCGGCATTTCAATTGACGGCCGGCGTTCCCCGTCTACGATCTGGTTATCGGCAGTCACAACCACAATATCTGAAGGATGAAGAGTCTCATAGGGCATTCCGCTTGGCGTAATGCACACATATCCTGTCTCCGGATCTCTCAGGCTGAAATTACCGAATGTGAGAGGAATCAGCTTCTCCTTTTGTATTTTCAATGCAATTTCGATAACCTTGCTTCTTTCTTTTTCTAATAGCATATAGCCTCCTTATGTGAAAATTTTAAAACAGCATCTGAAAAAATTCTGCAATCTTATATATGATGTACGGTACTAAATGGGCTCCTGTATCCAGGGAAGAAATCGCCTTTGCCCCTGCCGGAAACGTAAAGTCTGTTGACTGTGCAATCAACGTGGCTGTTCCCGCTAAGTTGGTAGCAATGTATAAAATTGCAATCATCATCAGCGTTCCTGTGATCAGTGAGCGGAACAGGTTTCCTTTGGACGCCACGACCGGCCAGATCATAAAGAATGGCAGTGTCGCAAGATCCACCAGCGGCAGCACTCTGTTTCCCGGAAGGATTACTGCCAGCAAAAGAGTGACCGGAATCATGATCAGTGCAGCCGAGATAACCATAGGAGATCCTGTTGCGATGGCTGCATCCATTCCGATGTTGACTTCCTTTCCCGGAAACTTCTTTGCCAGGAATTTCTTCGCGTCTTCACTCAGCGGCATAAGCCCTTCCATGAGAATCCTTACCATTCTCGGCAGAATGAACATAACCGCAGCCATATTGACTCCGAGGGTAACGATCTTGTTAGGCTCGTATCCCGCCAAAGCTCCAAGGCCTGCTCCAAGGATCAGTCCTAAAACCATCGGCTCGCCGATGATTCCAAATCTCTTCTGGATCGTTTCCCCATCGAAGTGAATCTTATTGATCCCTGGTATTTTGTCATAAACCTTATCCATTAAAATGCATATAGGCGCCCAGCTCACGGTCTCTGTGTGGGGCAGAGAAACTCCTGGAAGGCCGAAATATTCCTGCACCCTTGGTGCCGAGTAATCTGCCAGCTTCATAATGATGATAAAGGTGATGCCTGATGCTATAACTCCCGCAATCATACTTCCTGTCAAAAACTGTACCAGCGCCCCGGTTAAAATGAAGTGCCAGTAATTCCAAATATCAATGTTCAGTGTCTTTGTGGTGTTGGTAGCAAGCATAATAATATTTAAGACAAAACAGACGAGGAACACAAATGGAACGATCTGTGTGCCGAAGGCGATGGACGCGCTGACCGGCCATCCTACGTCAATAACCGATAAATTCATTCCAAACCTCTGTGTCATTGCCTGCGCGGCAGGGCTTACGAAGTCTCCCATCAGTCCAATCACGAGATTAATTCCGATAAATCCGATGCCTATGGTCATACCTGACCGGAATGCCTTGGAAAATTTCTGACCCAGGACCAGTCCGAGAATGGTTATGATCAGCGGCATGACCACAGATGAACCTAAATCCAAGATGTACTGTAAAACACTCATAGCTTTCCTCCCTTTCTTTTTCATAACTTCTCGGAATCTTCAGCCCTGATTTTATAAGGCTTTCAGACCCTATCTCAAAAAAATCACCCACTTTTTTTAAAAACACTTGACAAATCGCTCAAAATTTGCGGCGAAGCCGATTGA
>NZ_CAJSYK010000030.1:0-31000 GCF_910574135.1 Anaerostipes faecis
ATATCGGGTTTCTGTCCGTAGGGCTACGATTTCGCTATCCCTTCTTCTCGCCCACACCTCACGATGCAAACCTTGGGAGTCGCTTACAAGTTCGTCGGTAGCTACGCCTATGTGGACTTGCACCACAGAACACGGACATGCCCGTCATACTTAAAAAGAGCACGTAAATACGCACTCCTTGCGATGGACTAGGCGGGAATCGAACCCGCGTCCAAAAACCCATCCCCTCAGGCATCTCCCATTACAGTCTCTGTATTGACATTCCCTCCATACTGCTCCCAGAGACAGGATCAGTACTTCAGTAGCTTCATAAATACTTCATCTGCCGCAAAGCTTAAACAGACGAGGGTTCTACATTATTTGAAGCCTAATGACAGGCTGTAGATGACCTGTCACAGACTACTGCTGCCCTTAGGCTGCAGCGTACGCTAATTTATTATCTGCGTTTAATTTAAGTTTACACCGTAACGTGGTCTCTCCGAATGGCTTCCCGAGCTTCAGAATCCCTGTCGAAACCAGTACTAGCCCGAATATTTCCTTATATAGTATAACCCTTTTTTTGTGAAAAAGTCAATAAAAAGAAATGGATTGTATGTTAAACCACTGTGTAGATCAAAACAAGCAGTGATATTATATCACGGTTCTGAATGATTGTGGTAAAATGATGCCAGACAACTCATCAAAAGAGAACAAAAACCCATTCTGTATAAACCTGTCTCCGGCACATACAGAATGGGGAGCTTTTATTCTTCCTCTCGTCTTGTCTCCGGACAGAGCCTGTGCCTATCCGTTGGATTTCTCTTCTCATAGTCTTTAAAGCTGTAATTCATGTCCACTTCGCCCCGGATGCCTCTGACTCTTCCGGAATCGGAATACTGCCACATGTCAACATCGTCTACTCCGAGAATATGCTGATATTTCGCCAGCCAAAGTTCATATTCCCTGAGGCGGCGGATATCAAAATAATCCTCTAAATCAGAAAGATTTGTGTAAAACATGGGTTTGTATCCGGCTCTTCGAATCTCATCGCAGAACTCTCTTGTAAAGTCTGTTGCAAGATCTTTTGTGATCGTGACACCCTGTTCTCTCGCATAATCAATGGAATCTTCTTCAAAATCAAAAGCCACGGGATATTCAACCCGATACCTTCTGATGATCTCGACACATTGTTTTGCCTCTCTTCTGGCCATCTCTCTTGTATATGCATAACTGAACCAGTAGATTCCGAGTGGGATTCTCTCACGATTGCATTCTCTTGCATTCCGTTCAAACTCCTGATCTATATTTCCATCGCCGAATCCGGCCCTGACCATTGCAAATTCTATCCTGTCTTCTCTGACTCTTCTCCAGTCAATCCGCCCGTCGGCATAGCTTACGTCAATACCCTTCCTTCTGTGCATACTGTCCTCCTGTCTTTTTGTAATTATAGTATGCTCGGAAGAAAGCGCCGTTCCATTGTCCTAACCCAGTTTTCTGACCTTAAAGTCTCTCATCGCTTCTCTCTGCTGATCTTTCTTGGCAATATCCTGCCGTTTATCATACAATTTCTTACCGCGGCACAGTCCAATTTCAACTTTTACCAGACTGCCTTTGAAATAAACCCGCAGAGGGATCAATGTATAACCTTTTCTGTTTACTTCCGACATCATCCTGGTAATCTCGGAACTGTGCATTAAAAGCTTCCTCTCTCTGAGAGGGTCCTTGTTGAAGATATTTCCCTTCTCATAAGGGCTGATATGCATCTGTTTCACAAAAACTTCTCCATTTTCAATACTTATAAAGGCTTCCTTAATACTGCAGTGTCCCTGCCTCATAGATTTTACTTCTGTACCAAACAATACGATGCCTGCCTCAACCGTCTCCTCAACAAAATAATCATGACGTGCCTTTTTATTATTCGCAATCAGCTTTGTTCCGCCCGTCTTCGCCATGTTCATCCTCCTCAATAATCTCAAAATCAATATTCTTCAAAATCTTATCGACTCCGGTCACAACGATCTCTACCGGTTGTCCCAGCTTCCACTTACGCCCTGTCCTCTCTCCTGTCATAGAATAGGACGACTCATCATAATTGTAATAATCCCCGGGCAGCTTGGACACATGGACCATTCCTTCAATCGTATTCGGAAGTTCCACATAGATCCCCCAGCCAGTCACTCCTGAAATCACGCCTTTGTACTGCTGTCCGATATGTCGTTCCATATACTCTGCCTTTTTCAGTTTTTCTACTTCCCGCTCCACTTCATCTGCACGCCGCTCCATCTTGGACGACTGCTCTGAGACTTTCGCAAGAATAGACTCATAATGCTGGATTCTTTTGGCATCGAGTTTTCCCCGAAGAGTTTCTTTGATGATCCTGTGAATCTGCAGGTCCGGATACCTTCGGATCGGTGAGGTAAAGTGACAGTAATAGCTTGTAGATAATCCGAAATGTCCTGAACTCTCGGTTGTATACCTGGCCTGTTTCATAGATCTCAGGGTGAGCCTGCTGATCAGAGCCTCCTCCGGAGTGCCTTCCACCTTTGTCAAAAGTTTCTGTATCTCTTTCGGATGGATTTCATCTTTTTTAAGCTTCAGTACGATTCCAAAATTCTCGAGAAACGTCCTGAGTTTCTTGACTTTTTCCCCGTCCGGATTGTCATGGGTACGGTACACAAACGGTATTTCCTGCCAGTAAAAATTCTCTGCAACCGTTTCATTTGCAAGAAGCATGAAATCCTCGATGATCTTAGTTGCCTTATTCCTTTGGGATGGAATCACGTCGACTGCCTTTCCGTATTCGTTCAGCACAATCTTCGATTCAGGAAAATCAAAGTCCACACTTCCCCGTTCATGTCTCACCTCCCGCAGAATATCAGAAAGCTCTTTCATCTGCTCGAACATCGGAACAAGTTTTTCATATCTCTTCCGCTCTTTTTCATCGCCGTCCAGAATCAGTGCCACACTTGTGTATGTCATGCGTTCATCCACATGGATGACGGTTTCGGCAATGCGGTGTCCCTTTAAAATTCCTTCCTTGTCAAGATCCATGATACAGCTCAATGCCAGTCGGTCTGTACCTGCATTCAGAGAACAAATACCGTTGGAAAGCTGATGAGGCAGCATCGGTATGACCCGGTCCACCAGATAGACACTGGTACCTCTTTTCAGCGCTTCCTTATCCAGTGCAGAGTTTTCCTTCACATAATCGGAGACATCTGCGATATGGACTCCCAGCTGATAGCCGCCTGATGTTTTGGTCAGCGTGATCGCATCATCAAGGTCCTTGGCATCCTCTCCGTCTATGGTCACCGTCTGCCAGTCTCTCAGATCCAGCCGCCCTTCCAGCGAAGATTTTTCTATGACCGAAGGCACTGCTCCCACTTCTTTTTTGACTTCTTCCCCGAACTCCGTGGGAATATTGTATGCCTTTACGATCGATAAAATGTCCACTCTGGGATCATCCCTGTGGCCTAAAACCTCCAGTATCCTGCCTTCCGGACTCTTTCCTAAATCTCCGTAGTCAACAATCTTTACCAGGACCTTAAATCCATCGGTAAGATTTCCGCATTCCTCTTTCGGAATGAAAATGTCACTGTCAAATCTCAAGTTGTCCGGAACGACAAATCCATAGCTTTTACATTTTTCAAATGTACCGACTATTTCCGTCATTCCCCGTTCCAGAACCTTTACAATTCTGGCTTCTTTCCGCCTGCCGTTCCTGGCCCGTTCCTCAGTCACTTCGATCTGCACAGTATCCTCATGGAAAGCTCCGTTCATATCATTTTCATTGATATAAAAATCGTCTTCTTCTCCTTCCACCGAAACAAATCCAAATCCTTTCTGGGTGCATACAAACGTCCCGGTCAGTGTCTTCTTTGACACCGGGCTGTATTTTCCTCTCTTAGAGACTTCCACGACTCCCTCATCAACGAGTTCATGAAGAATCTGGACGAACTCTTTTCTGTCTTCCGGCTCTACCTGTAATAAATAGCCGATCTCTTTTTGTTTCATAGGCTGATAGTGTTTATCATAAATCAGATCTCTGATTCTTTTTTTCCTTTTATCAAACAATTCCTTTTCCATTATCTTTCCCTTACTTTCTGCAACAATGCTGTACTATCCGGAGCATTTTTCATTCTACAGGAAGGTTCGCAGAACTTTCCTGTGGAATAAAAAAACACTTCTTAAACATTATCTGCTTAAAGAAGTGTTTCCATTCTAAAGAAATCTGGAACAAAGGAGCGCTGCTGTCACAAAAAAGATGACTGTAAACAGGGTTGTCGCTTTAATAATGTTCCCTTCCCTGGAACGGCCTTTGTTTTTACTCCAATATGTGCCGGAGGTTGTGGATCCTGTCAGTGATCCCAATCCAGCTTCCTTTCCTTCTTGCATCAATACTAATATGATTAGAACAACGCACGATATTAAAAATAATATAGTTAATGCCGTCTTCATTGCTTCTTCCTCCTAATGTTTCTGCTCACTGCTGATTATTCTAGCACACCTTACCATAAAATGCAAGGATACGTTCAAATCTTACTTTTCCTTGACAGGGATCTGTGTATAGATACGCTTTCCTATGATTTTACGAAAACCTTTCAGACGGAACCGATACTTCTTTTCTGGATTGATTTTTTTCTTCTCGGGATGTCTCCTTCACTTTTTTATATTTCCCTGATTTACTGACCGCCTCGTCTTACAATCTGGCTTCTCCTGCATAGCTGTCATAATAATCCACGCTGTGTTCCATTGTGATGGGAACAATTTTGGCATCGTTATACTGAGGAAACACATTTTTAATTTTCAATTTTCCTTCTGAAACTGCATCTATGTAAATGGATAGTGAGGAACGGTTACGTTCTCCTCTGTCATTTAAAATCCGCTCATATGCCGCAAAGCCTGTCAGAGGCTCGGAGCCTTTGTCATAAGTTAGTCTCTCCTGGTGGGTGTTAAAAAAATCATCTGTTTCATCCTCCGGAAACTGTACAAACAGGACAACGTTGCTCCGCTGTCCTGTTTTCTCTGAGGTCTGTTCTCCATATACAGAAATATTCCAAGTGAGAAGCAGGCAGACTGCCATGATCCACGATAAAACTTTTTTATAATTTCTCATCTTCCGCCCCTCCCACAATGAAATATTTTTTCTTTCTTTATACTATTATCGTTCTATAAATACAATCCATATCGCTTACAGGCACCCAATTCTTCTTCAATTCTCAGCAACCGGTTATATTTTGCTGTCCGGTCAGAACGGCAGGGCGCTCCTGTTTTAATCAGTCCGCTGTTTGTCGCCACCGCAATATCCGCGATCGTTGTATCCTCTGTTTCTCCGGACCGGTGGGATATGATTGTTTTATATCCTGCCCTTTTTGCAGTCTCTATGGCATCCAGGGTTTCTGTCAGTGTCCCGATCTGATTCGGCTTGATCAGGATACTGTTTGCCATATCATTCTCGATACCGTCTGTCAGACGTTTCTTATTTGTAACAAATAAGTCGTCGCCTACCAGGAGTATTTTTTCTCCCAGACGATATGTGAGTACTTTCCACCCGGGCGCATCCTCCTCGTTTAATCCGTCTTCAATGGAAAAAATCGGGTAATGATCGGTGAGCTGCTCATAATATTGAACCATTTCTTCAGAATTTCTCCGTATCTCTTTTCCGGTCATCTGGCTCTCACCCGGGAAATAATAGACATCCTCGTCTTCATTATAAATTTCTGACGCAGCACAGTCCATGGCAATCATGATCTGTTCACCTGCCTTATAGCCCGCATTTTCAATCGCTTTTACCAGCAGGTCCAATGCTGCCTCCGAGCTTTCCAGGTTCGGTGCAAATCCTCCCTCATCTCCAACCCCGGTGCTCAGATGGTTTTCTTTCAGAATACTCTTTAACTTATGGTAGATCTCTGTCCCCATCATCAGTGCTTCTTTGAACGTTTCGGCTCCAACCGGAGCGATCATAAATTCCTGAAAATCCACTGTGTTATCTGCATGTTTTCCTCCGTTTAAAATGTTCATCATCGGCACCGGCAGCTTACACGCGAAACTTCCCCCTAAATACTGATACAGCGGAAGGCCCAATCCGTTTGCGGCAGCCCTGGCAGTGGCTAGTGATGCTCCGAGGATGGCATTCGCCCCAAACTTTTCTTTGTTTTCTGTCCCATCCGCTTCAATCATAATCTGATCGATTTCAATCTGGTTCAGTGCATTTTTTCCCACCAGCCGGTCTGCGATCCGGTGATTCACATGGTTTACTGCTGTTTCTACTCCCAGCCCTCCGTAGCGTTTCTCGCGGTCACGAAGCTCTATCGCCTCAAATTTGCCCGTGGAGGCTCCGGACGGCACCAGTGCGGTTCCAAAATGTCCATTGGACAGCAATACCTCCACTTCTACCGTAGGGTTTCCCCTGGAGTCCAAAACTTCTCTTCCTATAACATCTTCTATTGACAAGCCATATTTCAACACATTCACATCCTTTACAAGTAATTAGTAGTATTTTATCCAGATAGATGAAAATCCATACATTGAAATACAAAAAGAAAGCAGTGTGCTTTAAACACACACTGCTTTCTGTCATATCGATATTTATTTTACTAACAAAGACTTTCCGGTCATGTCTTCCGGCTGTTCAAGTCCCATCATTTCGATCAGAGTCGGCGCGATATCTGCCAGACATCCGCCCTCTCTTAATTTCACACGGTCCTTATAATTTACTAAGATAAACGGTACCTGGTTGATCGTATGGGCTGTAAACGGAGCTCCTGTCACATAATCCACCAGCTGCTCTGCATTGCCGTGGTCAGCACAGATAAACATCTGTCCGTCTGCTTTTTTGATGGCTTCCACCGCTCTGCCCACACATCCGTCCACTGTCTCAATAGCTTTTACTGCCGCATCACAAATGCCGGTGTGTCCAACCATATCCGGGTTCGCAAAGTTAACGATGATCACATCATACTGATCGGACTCAATAGCCTCTACAAGTTTGCTGCCCACTTCCATGGCGCTCATCTCCGGCTGCAGGTCATAAGTTGCCACAGACGGTGATTTCACAAGGATTCTCTCCTCTCCTTCATTTGGAACCTCTACGCCTCCGTTGAAAAAGAAGGTAACGTGTGCATACTTCTCTGTCTCGGCCAGACGAAGCTGTTTCAATCCCTGTTCTGCCAGGAATTCTCCGAATGTATTTTTAATCTCTACTTTATGGAATGCCACCAGCTTATTCGGAACTGTAGCATCGTATTCTGTAAAGCATACATAAGTTGTCTTAAAGTAACCGTTTGGACGCTCAAAGCTGTCAAACTTATCATCACAGATCGCCCTGGTGATTTCTCTTGCCCTGTCCGGACGGAAGTTGAAGAAGATGACAGAATCATTTTCTTTGATCACAGCAGTCGGCTCTCCATTTTCCGTGATAACAGTCGGCAGAACGAACTCATCATTTACTTCCTCTTTGTAGGAATCCGCAATTGCATCCACGGCAGAATCTTTCATTACTCCTTCTCCCATGACAAGGGCTTTGTATGCTTTCTCCACACGGTCCCAGCGATTGTCACGGTCCATTGCATAGTAACGTCCGGAAACAGTGGCTACCTTGCCTACACCGATCTCTTTCATCTTTGCTTCCAGTTCTTCTACGAATCCTTTTCCGGAAGTAGGTGCCGTATCACGTCCGTCTAAGAATGCATGTACATAGACCTTTTCGATATTATTTCTCTTTGCGAGTTCTAATAATCCATACAGATGTGTATTGTGGCTATGTACCCCGCCATCAGATACTAATCCCATTGCATGGAGTGCACTTCCATTCTTCTTGCAGTTTTCTACTGCCTGAAGCAGCGCTTCGTTCTCAAAGAAGTCTCCATCCTGGATCTCTTTCGTGATCCTTGTAAGTTCCTGGTATACGATTCTTCCGGCACCCATATTCAAGTGTCCTACTTCAGAATTTCCCATCTGCCCTTCCGGAAGGCCTACTGCCATACCGGATGCATTTCCCGGAACAAACGGGCATGTTTTCATCAGTTCGTCCATGACTGGAGTATTGGCCGCTGCGATCGCGTTGCCTTCTTTCTTATCATTCAATCCGTAACCATCTAAAATCATTAAAACGGTAGGTTTCTTGCTCATTATTATCTCCTTTATCTTCATTGGCTGTCAATTTATAATCCGTTAATATTATAACGATTATTGTTTATAAATTCAATAACAGATTGAGTCTGACTGTAGACTATTTTATTCCGGCTATTATTTTTCCACTCTTTAAATCCATTCCGTAAGCATTGTCTCTGGAACGATTACCGTCCCCTTTAAACATTAGAATGTCATAAGACGGATAAACAGGATCTCTGCTGCAGTTCAAGGCAGAATTGCTCCCCATTTTCTGCAGCTCAGCGCCTGTTACATAAACAAGAAGAGGATAATATTTACTTCCTGAACCGTTATTCGCAGTTCTCCTCAAATATACGACGCTGCTTCTCACTTGTATAAAACGATTATTTGTGAGTGTCAGCTTTCTGATGCCGCCTCCTGCCACACCATGTTTTGCCGTATTAGTATTTCTTTTATTTTTCAAACCAATTTTTGAAAACTGATTCGAATCAATCGTCGTATTTTCCCAATTCATCATAAAGACAGCATTATCATAAATGTTTTTAAACTGATTATTTCTAATCTGAATCCTCTGATGATAAACATTTACTGAAGACTTTGAGTATTTCCCTTTTTTGTCTTTCTTTTGTGAGTATTTATGCGTTCCAATTGCGCGGTTCACTCCGTCAAATACATTATTATTGATCATGACATTTACATTCGGAGTCTGGTCTTTTCTGCTCCACCTGAGTGTAAATCCACCGGTCGCTTTATCTGGTGTATCGATATTAATTGCTTCTTTATTATATGCTGAACTCCTTGTACTGGATTTGGCAGAAAGAAATCTGTTATCTTTTATTGTTACATTTTTCACTCCGGCGATCTCAATATAATGCCCTCCATTCTGTCCCTTGAAGGTTATATTCTGAAAAGTTACATTCTGATTATGAGAACCAGATACTCCATGTGCCCCCTTTATATAAGATAAATCGATAATTGACTTACTTCCGTGGCCTATAAATTTAATATTTTTGGGTCCGTTATACTTTTTATATACATTTGTTTTATTTCTGTTTTTGTAAGAACAAAGCAAAAACATATTTTTTGTAGGCTTGTAGTTGCTTTTACCTTTGTTTATTTTCTTTAATACTGCACCTTCTTTAAGTTCAATTGTTGTATTAGAAGGTACAAAAAGAGTCGAACAGATCTTATATGTCCCCTTTTTCAGAACCAGTCTGCCACCTCCTTTTTGCAGTTTTTTTAGATAATATTGCATTTGAAGTGAGTTCTTAGTGTTTTTATTGTAGGCAGAAGATTTCTTAACGGACTTAGGAATTTTATTTGGACTGATTGTATAAGTCTTTCCCTTTGCTTCGACTTTCTTGACATAAACTGAAGGACAATTAAATAAGCCTGCAATCATAAAAAATGCCATTATTATATATCTCTTTTTCATATCCTTACTCTCATTTCCTTTAAACCGATTTTAAGTAAAAAGCTGCTGCAAATAATTTCTGCAGCAGCTTTATCTCTCTACTTGTAGTTTACGATCTTACCAAAGTCTGGTTTTAAAGAAGCTCCACCGACTAATCCTCCGTCGATGTCTTCCTGTGCGAATAATTCCGGTGCACTTGCAGCAGATACAGAACCGCCATACTGGATGCGGATGGCATCAGCGGTTGCCTGATCATAGACTTCTGCGATACACTCACGGATCGCTTTACAAACTTCCTGAGCCTGCTCTGTCGTTGCAACTTTTCCTGTACCAATCGCCCAGATTGGCTCGTAAGCGATAACAGCAGTCTTTGCCTGATCTGCAGTCACACCCTGAAATGCAATCTTGATCTGCTGGCGTACAAAGTCAATGGTCACACCCTGTTCTCTCTGAGCAAGAGTCTCTCCGCAGCAAACGATCGGAGTGATTCCATGTTCAAAAGCTTTTAAAACTTTTTTATTAACTGTCTCATCTGTCTCAGCGAAATATTCTCTTCTCTCAGAATGTCCGATGATGACATATTTTACACCTAAGTCAGTCAGCATATTTGGAGCGATCTCACCTGTGTAGGCACCGCTCTCTTCATAGTACATGTTCTCAGCACCGATGTTGATGTTGCTTCCTTTTGCAGCTTCGATCGCTGCCGGAATACAGATTGCCGGTACGCAGAATACTACATCAGATGTTTCAGTCGCTACCAATGGCTTTAATTCATTTACTAAAGCTACGGTCTCGCTAGGTGTTTTGTTCATTTTCCAGTTTCCTGCTACGATTGTTTTACGCATAATGGTATACCCTCCGATTACTTTCCTTGATAGTTAAAAAGCTTATTTATCATTTGCAGCTGCAACACCCGGTAATTCTTTGCCTTCCAGGAATTCCAGAGATGCTCCGCCTCCTGTGGAAATATGTGTCATCTTATCACCGAAACCAAGCTGGTTTACAGCTGCTGCGGAATCTCCTCCACCAATGATCGTTGTAGCATCAATCTCTGCCAGTGCCTCTGCAACTGCTATAGTTCCTGCCGCAAAGTTCGGCATCTCGAAACATCCCATAGGTCCGTTCCATACAACTGTCTTTGCATCTTTTAAGGCATCCGCAAATAATTCTCTTGTCTTCGGTCCGATGTCAAGACCCTGCCATCCTGCTTCAATTCCGCCTCTCTCTACGGTCTTGATGTTGGCGTCATTGGAGAAGTCATCGGCAACTACTGTATCAACAGGGATCAGCAGGTTCACGCCTTTTTCCTTTGCTTTGTCCATCATTTCCTTTGCATAGTCTAAGTAGTCAGCTTCCAGTAAGGAATCTCCAACCTCTTCTCCCAGTGCTTTCATGAAAGTATAAGCCATACCCCCGCCGATGATCAATGTATCGACTTTGTCCAGCAGGTTGTTGATGACAGAAATCTTAGAGGAAACCTTTGCTCCTCCTAAGATGGCTACCATAGGGCGTTCCGGATTGTTGACTGCATTTCCTAAGAAATCAATCTCTTTCTGCATTAAGTATCCTACAACTGCAGTGTCTACGAACTGTGTAACTCCCACGTTAGAGCAGTGAGCTCTGTGAGCAGTTCCAAAAGCATCATTTACAAATACATCACAGAGGCTTGCAAGTTCCTTGCTGAATTCTTCTCCGTTCTTTGTCTCTTCTGCTCTGTAACGTGTATTCTGAAGTAAAATGACATCTCCGTCCTGCATTGCGTCTGCCGCCGCCTTCGCATTCGGTCCTACAACGTTGTCGTCTGCTGCAAACTTCACTTCCTGACCTAATAACTCACTCAAACGTGCCGCCACCGGTGCAAGAGATAATTCCGGTTTCGGCTCTCCTTTCGGTTTTCCTAAGTGAGAGCAAAGGATCAGTTTCCCGCCGTCTGCGATTAGCTTCTTTAATGTAGGAAGTGCCGCAACCAGGCGGTTCTCATCTGTGATTTTTCCATCCTGAAGCGGTACATTAAAATCACAGCGCACTAAGACTTTCTTTCCTTTTACGTTGATATCATCTACTGATTTTTTGTTTAACATGTTCTTTCCTCCTGGGATTTCTTATAGGATTAAATCGAATGCCTATCCTGCCGGATTGCCTTCTTTAACAAACAAAATAAAAAAACGGGTCCGGTCCAAAAAGACCGGACCCATTTGAGTCTTTATACCTTATCGTGCAAAGCACGCTGCCCGAAGGGCATAAAATACAGTGTGCCCTGTGGGTATGGTATTGCAGAATACTACACTGAATATTGATGCCTGTCCGCATCCACAGCGCTGATGATTATGCTAATTCTGCAAAGTATTTGATTGTTCTTACCATCTGGCTTGTGTAAGAGTTTTCGTTGTCATACCAAGATACAACCTGAACTTCGTATAATCCGTCACCAATTTCAGTAACCATTGTCTGAGTTGCATCAAATAAAGAACCGTATTTGATTCCGATGATGTCAGAAGATACTAATTCTTCTTCTGTATATCCGAAAGATTCTGTAGCTGCTGCTTTCATAGCTGCGTTGATTCCATCAACAGTTACGTTCTCTCCCTTAACAACTGCTGTTAAGATTGTTGTAGAACCTGTCGGAACCGGTACACGCTGAGCAGATCCGATTAATTTTCCGTTTAATTCAGGAATAACTAATCCGATAGCTTTTGCAGCTCCTGTGGAGTTAGGAACGATATTGACTGCTGCTGCACGTGCTCTTCTTAAATCACCTTTTCTCTGTGGTCCGTCAAGAGTCATCTGATCTCCTGTGTAAGCATGTACTGTCAACATGATACCAGACTGAACCGGTGCGTACTTGTTAAGAGCATCAGCCATAGGTGCTAAGCAGTTTGTTGTACAAGATGCTGCTGAGATGACTGTGTCTTCTTTTGTCAATGTTTCATGGTTTACATTGTATACGATAGTTGGAAGATCGTTTCCAGCTGGCGCAGAAATAACAACTTTTTTAGCTCCTGCCTGAATGTGTGCAGATGCTTTGTCTTTAGATGTGTAGAATCCTGTACATTCTAATACAACGTCTACGTCTAATTCTCCCCAAGGAAGTTTTGTTGCGTCTGCTTCTGCATAGATTTCGATTTCTTTTCCGTCTACTACGATTGAAGATTCTTTTGCTTCTACTTTGTCAGCTAATGCATATCTTCCCTGTGCAGAATCATACTTTAATAAGTGTGCTAACATCTTAGGATTTGTTAAATCGTTGATTGCTACAACTTCATAACCTTCAGCTCCGAACATCTGTCTGAATGCAAGACGTCCGATACGTCCAAATCCATTAATCGCTACTTTTACTGCCATCTCAATTCCTCCTAAGTCTTGAATGAATAATTTAATGTTGTCTGTCAATTGTCAATCTATTGACAAACTTCCTTTTTATTTTAAACAATATGTCCAAAAATATCAAGTCTATTTTAGCATTTCTCTCATG
Organism: Anaerostipes faecis; assembly: GCF_910574135.1. Lineage (NCBI taxonomy): Bacteria > Bacillati > Bacillota > Clostridia > Lachnospirales > Lachnospiraceae > Anaerostipes > Anaerostipes faecis. Next base: position 12,978 of record NZ_CAJSYK010000030.1, read on the forward strand.
TATACAAAATCATATCTTTGTACAAGATTACCAAAAGCTTTATTTTTCATTCTCATCGATGATATAATTGGCAATATTGTCGGCATAGTCCGAAATACGCTCCAGACTTGTCATCATATCAATATAGATCACTCCGGCTTCAGGTATGCATGACTCCCGTTCCAGCCGTTCAATATGCTGTTTCCGGTACTTTTTCTCCATTCTGTCGACTTCTTCTTCTCCCTGAATTGCCTGTTTTGCAATTTCCACATCGTCTTTCTCAATAGCCCTGATGGCATAATCAAACGTTTTAATGACCTGAGCCGTCATTTTGTGCAATTCGTCCTTTGCAAGATCAGAAAATGCAATTTTATCGTCATGCTTTATCTGCATGAATTCAGCAATATTTTCGACATGATCTCCTGCCCTCTCGATATCCGAAATTGTGTAGAATAAATCCGTGACAATTTTGCTCTGTTTCTCCGTCAGTGCCAGATTGCTGATCTTTACAAGATACCCGGTGATCATAGTTTCTAAATGGTTGATGACCTTTTCATCCCTGAATACCTTGTCCAGCTGTTTTTCACTCGGCTGCGGATTCATGGCTTCCTTCGTAACACGCTTCATATTTTTCAGAACGATATCACCCATGCGCACTACTTCTTTGACTGCGTTTTCCACTGCAAAAGAAGGAGTCTCCAGGATACGCGGATCCAGGTGACGCAGCACCATCTCTTCTACTTCCTCGTCTTCCTCATCTTCCGGTTCTTCGTGGATAATCAGTCCTGACAGTTTCACCAATACATTGGCAAACGGGAACAGCAGTACAGTGACTGATACATTGAAGATAGAATGGAAAATAGAGATCTCCGTACTCGAAATATGCTGCATGGCCAGATGGTCAAACACTCCGAAGAAAATGGTCATGATAATTCCATAAATAGCAGCTCCGATGATGTTAAAAGATAAGTGAATTACCGCCGCCCTTTTTGCGGTTTTGTTTGCACCCGCACTGGATAAAAGAGCCGTGATACATGTACCGATGTTCTGCCCCAGCGTAATGAAAACGGCGGAACGCCAGTTTACAATGCCCTTCATGGCAAGTGTCTGAAGAATACCGACGGATGCAGAAGAACTCTGAATGATCGCTGTAACGACAGCTCCTACAAGAATTCCCAAAATAGGATTCCCCCCGAGAACTTCAAAAGCCTTTGCGAAAATAGGGCTGCTCTGATATACTCCGATGGAACTGGACATAAAAGAGAGTCCGATAAAAAGAACACCGAAACCTACGGCGATCTCTGCCTTCTGATTTAACTTTTGTTTATTTGAAAAAGTTACAATAAATGCTCCGATGGCTAAGATCAGCGGTGCAAAAAATTCAGGTTTCAGTGCCCCTGCCCATTCATTTGCCGACACAAGCCATGCGGTGATCGTAGTTCCGACGTTCGCACCCATAATAACGCCTGCTGCCTGGGTAAGATTCATGATGCCTGCATTCACAAAACCTACGACCATAACGGTAGTTGCCGAACTGCTCTGGATGATGGCTGTGACCAAAGCTCCCACTAAAACTCCTAAAAAGCGGTTGTTGGTCAGATATCCCAGCAGCTGCCGCATCTTATTACCGGCAGTCTTCTGCAGTCCGTCCGCCATCACATTCATTCCATAGAGAAACATACCTAATCCGCCGGCAAAGGCAAACAGGTTTCCCAGATGATCTAATGTATTCATTTTTTTTCCTCCTGTATTAAACATCTTTAGTTTAACATAAGGTAATTGTTTATTTAAAGTAAAACTTTTGTAACTTATCTGATTTTCATGTATTTTTTTTAATAATTATATATAATAAGATTAAAACCTATCATTTTTTAAAATATAAAGGAGACGCCATGATTCACTCAGACTTTCATTTACATACCAGTCACTCATCTGACTCCCAGGCTTCAATGGAATCTATGATATTGAGGGCCATAGAGCTCTCTCTCAACAAAATCTGTTTTACGGAACATCAGGATTTTGATTATCCTGAAAATAAAGAAAATTTAGATTTTCTGGTGGATCTCCCCTCATTTAAATCTGAATTATTATCATTAAAAGACAAATACAATGACCGGATACAGATTTTATTTGGCGCCGAAGTAGGACTGATGCCGACAACCTATGACAAATGCCGGGACTTTGCCCACTCTGATGATTTTGATTTCATCATCGGTTCTACTCATATTGTTGACCAAATGGATCCATATGAACCCATATATTTTGAAACATATCCTGGAAAGAAAGGTCTTTTAAGATATTTAGAAGTGATACTCCAGAATGTCAAAGTCTATCATGACTACTGCGTATATGGCCATCTGGACTATGCCGTGCGCTATTGTCCCGATAAAAATTATCAGTTTGTCTATCAGGATTACGCCGATTTGATCGAAGAAATTTTAAAAACCATCATAGAAGACGGAAAAGGGATAGAGGTCAATACCGGCGGATATAAGTACGGGCTCGGATATCCGAATCCCCATCCGGATATTCTCAAACGCTATTTGGAACTGGGAGGAGAAATTCTTACGATCGGCTCTGACGGACACTGTCCCGAACATATGGCATACGACTTTCCAAAGCTCCGGGAACTCCTCACTTCTCTCGGCTTCCGGTTCTATACCGTCTTTCAGAACCAGACACCGGAATTTATAAAACTGTAATAGAAAAAAGAAGGAAAATGTATTTATTTACCCATTCTCCTTCTTTTTCTATCACTTAAAAATTTAAAATCCTCTCATCCATTCTTCTTTCAAATGCAGATTGCCCTGTATCGCCTTTTCAAGTTTTGCGATCATTTTATCTCTGTCCTCATTCAAAGTTCCTCTCAAGTTGACATAATTGGATGCATGGTTGGACCGGAAGATACATCCCGGACAGTCCATATGTTCCAGCATCAATTTTGTCTCTTTCAGATTATCATAAGGAGTGATCAGTTCAAACTCTCCGCTTCTGATCTTTTCTTCCAGCGGAAGTCCGGGTTCTATCATCAATGTCAGGAGTCCTATATAATCCGGTTTCATTGCAGAAAAAACTTTCCCTGTATCAACCGCATGCTCCATCCAGAGCTTTCTTCCCCCGAGCCCCGAAATAGCCGTCACTGACAGCCGGATACCCGCCTGTTTTATCTTGGACGCAGACTGTATCATCTCATCCGGCGTGGCTCCCTTTTTCATGAACTTAAGCACCTGGGCATTTCCCGATTCCAGCCCCATGTATACCATATCCAGACCGTTTTCTCTCAGTTCCCGGAGTTCCTCTTTTGTTTTGATCATGACACTCTTAGGAGAAGCATAGCAGGTGACCTGCCGGCATTCCGGAATTTCTTCACGAATATATTTAAGAATCTCGTTCAGATACTCGTTTTTACAGATCAGAGCATCTCCGTCTGCCAGAAAAATCTTTCCGATCGAATTGTAGCACTCTCTTGCCTCTCTGAAGTCGGCCAGAACATCCTGAATCGGCCTCATCCTGAACCTTTTTTCTTTGTACATATTGCAGAAGATACAGTCATTCTGGCTACATCCGATGGTCGCTTGTATGATCAGACTGTATGCCTCACTCGGCGGTCTGTATACCATTCCTTCATATTCCATTTTTCTTTCCTCCTGGTAACTTTCAGTATTATTTTCGATAAATGCAGATCCTGGCTCCTGCTTCCGCATTTTTTATAATCTTCTTCATGCTTTTCCGGCTTACTGCAATACATCCTGCCGTGTAGGGTTGCTTTCCTTTACAGTGAAGAAATATTGCAGATCCCTTTTTATATTTATGTTTTGGATTATAATTGAGAAACATTCCATAATAATAATGTGGTTTATAGTCGATCAGATGCTCTCCACGGCAGCGGTGTTTCTTTTTTTTCACGTCTATCAGGCGGTTGTAATATTTTTTGTCCCCGCACCAGTAGAGGTACTTATTGACTCTGGTGTAATTCATCTTTGCTCCCGGATTTTTTTTGATCCCAAAAGCCCCTGTGAATCCAAAAGTGCCGGAAGGTGTCTTCATATCCCCTTCCTTCTTCTTGTTGATTCCCTTTTTTCCTACATAGCCTTTACATTTTAAAATGCGTTTCCATTTATGATCAATTTTTTGATACATATAGACAGCTGCTTTTGATCTCTTCTGGTATTTTACAAAAATCAGCTGATTCACTGTCTCATCATACCGGTACTGGCTGAACTTTTTCTGCCATACTGTCTGCCGGGCCGCCGCACGGACCGTCCGCTTTCCTGCATCTGTCCCTGCCATATTCCAAACAAATACTGCCATAAGAATGATTGCCATCCATCTCTTATTCATCACTATTGTATTCTCCTCCTGGGCTATTATACACAAATATAATAAAGAAAAAAAGAGTTTTCACCAAAATTATTTGTATACAAACAATTTATATACTAAATATAATTTTCCTCCAAACTCGAGAAAGAACGCACAAAAGCTGTCCTGAAAACAAAAAAAGTACCGGAGCCGCATTTCTGCATACCTCCGGTACTTGACTGATAATCTTAGTTTTGCTTCAGGATCTTCCCTTTTTTAATGATTGCTTTTATATCCAGATCTTTATCCAGAAGGACAACATTCGCATATTTCCCCTCTGAAATACTTCCGTAGCTGTCATAAATACCAATGGATTTGGCCGGATTCTCAGTAGCACATTTCACTGCGCTGTTAAGCGGGATTCCCATAGCCTTGACGGCAGTTCTCAGACAGTCCATAAGATTCGTGGCAGAGCCTGCAATTGCGCCTCCTTCGGCAAGTGTGGCAAGGTTGCCGACCACCTTCACATCCTGTCCTCCCAGCTGGTAAGTTCCGTCTTCCATTCCGGTGGCCATCATACTGTCACTGATCAGGATAATCTTATCATCCCCGAACATCTTAAAAGTTGTTCTCACGGCGCTCGGATGGATGTGGATACCGTCACAGATCAGCTCAACATCCAGTCCGTGATCACATGCTGCTCCAATCACTCCGGGTGCCCTGTGGCTGTACCCCGGCATGGCGTTGTAAAGATGAGTCACATGGCTGACTCCATTTTCAATCGCTTTGACCGCAGTGTCATAATCTGCAGCCGTATGTGCGATCGAAATCACCGCCTCATCCTTAACCTGGCGGATAAATTCCATAGCGCCCTCAGTTTCCGGTGCGATGTCCACCAGCTTAAACAGACCGTTGGATGCCTTTTGGAGTCTCTCATACATTTCTACATCCGGTTTATGAATATAAGCCGGATTCTGTGCGCCTTTTTTGGCCTCATTGATAAACGGCCCTTCCATATTGATGCCCACGAGGTCCGCTCCGCTGTCCCCTTGGTAGGCTGCCGTAGCCTCCGCGATGGTCATCAGTGTTTCCTCCGGCAGAGTCATCGTTGCAGGACATATGGCAAGCACTCCATTCTCTGCCTCATAAGAAGCAATTTCTCTTATGGCTTTTTCTGTCCCGTCACAAAAATCATATCCCACACAGCCATGGAAATGAATATCGATCAGCCCGGGAACCGCATAGCAGTCCTGTGCATCCAGAATCTCGTCACTGTCTGAAAAACTGCTGATCCGCTCGCCGTCCGTACAAATATCTTTTGTCCTGAAAACCCCATCTTCACAAAACACATCTGCATTCTTTATAATCATAATAAATCCTCAACCTCTGACAATGCATCCGCATCTGCTACCAGGATCACATCATTGTGGAGCTGTAAGATAGATGCCGGAACTTTCGGTGTGACCGGTCCGAAGAACGCTTCTTTCACAATATTTGCTTTTTCCTTGCCGCTGATAATAAGAAGAATTTTCTTTGCTTTCATGATGGATTTGATTCCCATAGTATACGCCTGTCTCGGCACATCTTCTTCTTTCTCAAAGAATCTTTTATTAGCATTAATCGTACTTTCTGTCAGCTCTACACAGTGGGTCTCTTTTTCAAATGCTTCCCCCGGCTCATTAAAACCGATATGGCCGTTGTGTCCGATACCCAGAAGCTGAAGGTCAACTCCTCCCAAGTCCTCAAGCACCTGATTATATCTTGCACACTCTTTTTCGGAATCTTCTTCCATACCATTCGGAATGTTGATGTTTTCAGGCTTGATATTCACCTTATTAAACAGGTATTCATGCATGAAATAGTCATAGCTCTGGTCATTTTCTTTCGGAAGTCCTTTGTACTCATCCAGATTCACTGAGGTTACCTGGCTGAAATCCAGATCGTCCTGCTCATACCAGTGCACCAAATTTTCATAAATCCCGATCGGTGAAGAACCTGTAGCCAATCCCAAAACACAGTCTGGTTTCGTGATAATTTCTGCAGAAATAATATTTGCCGCTTTTCTGCTCATGTCATTGTAATCTTTTCCCTTAATAACTCTCATCTTGTACTTCCTTTCTATAATGCGGGAAACAGTAACTGCTGTCTCCCCATATGTTATCCCTAATCACTTACAATATAACGCTTAATTTATTTTTCAGCAAGTTTTATCAATTCATCTGCAACAAACCGGACTTTAGTTCCTACAATAATCTGAATACTGTTTTTACCCGGACGGATGATTCCTGCAATTCCAGCAGATTTGATCTTTTTCTCATCTACCTGATCCTGATCTTTAATCTCCAGACGAAGTCTCGTAATGTAGCTGTCAATAGTTTTCCAAAGGATGGAAGAAACTGTGTGATTGGCTTGCAAAGTATAACTGTTCTGAAGTCTGTATGGAATCTACCGGCAAGTATTGGATCCCTGTATTTAATGTTTTAGAAAAGGAAAATAATTCTATGTTTCTTGCTCATCCAAAATATACAAAACATCAAAAAGGAAATAAGACCGACCGAAAGGATGCGAAATGGATTTGCGACTTGTTCATGTGTGAAATGATCAAACTCTCTCAGAAAAACTAAGCAGGCGCTCCATGACTTTTACGGTATCATTATCTCTCGTCAGAGCATTTCCAACTACTGTAAATCCGCACCTCTTGAAATCACAATGAAAATCAACCCCGAAAATCGTGCTGCGGCTGCAAAGGTATACACTGATTACCGCCAACCGTTTCTTGATACCATTGAGGGGGCATTAACTAAAGAACTCCTTATCCGTAACGAAGATGTTCAGGTCATTCATGGTTTCGATAGCATGGAACACGCAAAGGCATATCTTGAAACAGATATGTTTAGCAATGATGTCGTTAAAGGACTCAAGCCAACTTGGGCAGGCGAACCCGACATTCGTTTTTATGAAGTAGCATAAAGCGTGTAAATATGAGCTAACATTTCTCCCCTTTGCGATTTTGGGAGGACACTGAAAAAGTAGATAATACCGCCTGTGTTTGCTATAATGTATATATCAAATATAGGCGGTGTTTTTATGATCGAACAACATCAGAGATTGGTGTTAAGTCGATACATGAAAATATATGTTGATTTTAGCTTTATTTACGATGAACTTCTTGATAAATATTATCTGAATAACGGTCGAAATGCAATTCCGCCTCGCTGTTTTTTCAGAGGAGCTTTCCCTTCTAAACGCAGCCTCCTCGGTTCTTTTAAATAGGCATTCTCGATTCTAAGCTTGAGAAGCTCATCTTCAAGCTGTTTTATATGTTCTGCACTGGTATCTACAGGCGTTCCTTCGCTATTTTTCTCAGCAGTTTCCTTCGGTAGCTTTGTTTTCAATGACTTCTTCCGACCTTTCTTCTTTGGTCTCAGAGCATCAGGACTGGCAATTCTGAAATTGTTCACCCATCTAGTAAGCATGGAGGAATTGTTTATACCTTGAGAGAGAGCTAATTCCCGATATGAGACCTCACTTGATAAATATAACTCTACCATATGAAGTTTATATTCGAAAGAAAAAGTTGATTGTTTTCTGAAGCGTGTAAGTCCTTCCTCGCCATTAGCATCGTAATTTTTTATCCACTTCCGAACATTTTCCCAGGGAATAGAGTATTTTCTACCTAATTCTTTATACCCTCCTTTTCCTTCTAAGTGTTCATTTACTATTTTCTTCTTAAATTCGAAACTATATTTTGCCATCTAAAAACCGACCTCCCAATCGTTAGATTTTTGGTCTAACTTTTGGGGGTCGGTTCATGAGACCAGTGGATTTCTTATGTCCTTAAAATTATAATTTGAAAGACCTGTATTTTTCAGTGCCCTCGATTTTGGCATTAGGGGGCTGTTTTATTATGCTGTTATTTTCCTCTAATTTTCACAACAATTCTTCTTCCCTCTGCTTAGTCCTGCTTTCTTGTCGGTCATGCTGTCGGCTTTCGTTCTGCTCCACACGTTCAATATTGTCTTTATTGTAGCTTACCACTTCCGCAAAAGCAAGGTTGTGGCACGTCCCTGCACGTTCATTTTTATGCAAAATGGCAAAACCAGCTGAGCCAGTCAACAGTAAAATGAATGGGCTTAGTCTGATATTGTCAATATTAGTTGACACATTTTTCTCAAAGATATCACTGACTATGCTGCCCGTCCCAAAGCCGCATAATATTGTCTGCGTTTTAACATGGGAGACAGGCCTCCATTGGCGGAGCAGATTCTTCGGTTGTTCCAGTAGCTGAGAAGGTATCTCCAGATGAGTACCTTTAATTCTTCTACTGTCATCTCTCTTGCATCGTAACGGTCATAGGGGAGTTCTGTCTTCAACCGTACCCACATACTCTCACATCGTGCATTATCATGACATCGTCCTCCGGTACTATTCTTACTTTGATGGATACCGTGTTTCCGAATATTCTGGCGGTAGACCTCACTGATATACTGCGTTCCACGGTCGCTGTGTATAATGGCTCCTTCCAAAGACGGATATGCAGTTAAGGCGTTCTCCAAGGTTTGGACACACAGATCCGCTTTCATGTTCATTTCCAATGCAAGACCAAGAACGCCAAGATCAAAGCAGTGGAAAATTGCTGAAACATACAGCTTTCCTTCTTTCCCCTTAAATCCCAGTCCGGTTCCCATCAAAATGACTTCATTACCGGCTTCATCTATGGAACTGAATTGAAAAGCGCCGGCGTACTACTGGCGCTTCTCTCTCATAACCTTGTCTTTAACATGATCCTGGTTATACACCTGCATCTGTATCAGAGTCTTATATGCATCGGCCCTCGTTACCGCATATTCCAGCATATTCCCCTGCTCATCGTACGTCACTGTGGAAGAAATTGAAATCGGGTCTCCGGGTTTCAGATCTAAATGCATGGCATCATACTCGGATGCTTTTGAAATTTCTATGGTTTTGTCCGCTTTAAACGGCACATGACCGTACTGACAAAGTGTGTTGTGCAGAGAACGGTCTGAAAAATCATATTCCGTAAGCTCAGGACAAAGCTCATAGGGAATATATGCATTGGCCAGAGAATACAATTTGCCGTTGATATACCTCAGACGCTCCAGATGAAACACCTTGGCATTTTTGGGAAGTCTCAGCATCACAGCAACCTCTTTATCTGCAATCTCAATCTTCTGCAGCAGGACCTTACTGCTCGTATAGTCTCCCCTCAGACTAACCTGATTGTAGAAAGCAATGTCTGAGAACCTCATATCATTATTCGCATCCACAAACTCCTTATTGCCGATAAAAAACGCTCCTTTTCCCGTCAGCCTTATGATACATCCTTCATCCTCAAGGATTTCAAGTGCCTTTCTGACTGTAGGCCGGCTGACAGAATAAATATCGCACAGTTCGCGCTCCCCCGGCAAAGGAGAATAGTATGGCTTGTCCTTATAGTCTGCCAAAATGGAATCTCTCAGCTGCATATACAGCAGCTGCTTTTTTTTCACTTCACTCATACGCCCTCCTTTGTATGTATAAGAGACCTCAGTTCTTGACGAATATTACCCCAGATACCTATAGTATACACCATAAATCCTGTTGGATAAAAGTGGTTTTTTAAATATACATTTGTTCAGAAAAACAGAGAGCAAGCCATTATTTAACCGGCTCCCTCTCTGCTTTATCCGCATCCTGACAGCGGCAACCAACAAGGTCACCCGTCTTTAGAATTTTAATACTACTCTGAATTTATCGCCCTTAATGGCAGATTCAAATGCTTTCTGATAATCACTCAAATCATAGACTTCACTGACAAATGGTTTTACATCCACAACTCCCTCTGAGAGCAGTCTCGTCGCTTTTGTAAAATCTACGGTGTTGGAGTTTGCTGTACCCATCAGCTTTGCACCGCTCTTATGAAGCCAATCCGGACTGATAGAGATCGGAGTATCCGGATAGAATGAACTGTAAAGTACCAGACGTCCGTTGTTAGCGACAGCCTTCACTGCGTCCTCGGCAACTTTGGAGATCGGTGTCGTATCAAAGACAACCTGTGCCATGTTTCCGCCTGTGATTTCCTTCACGAATTCTTCCAGGTTTTCCTTCGCCGGATTTACCGCATAATTTGCGCCCAGCTCTAAGCCCAGCTTTGTTCTTTCTTCATTCGTGTCGGAGACAATGACAGAGGCTCCCCGTTTTGTTGCGAGGATCGTGTGCAGCAGTCCCATGATTCCGCATCCGATCACAACAACGGTATCACCAAATTCAATATCAGCAGTTTCTACACTGTGCAGCACACAGGATAATGGTTCTGTGATCGTTGCTTCTTCCGGTGTTATATCATGTAGGTGAAACAGGTTTGACGGATGTACTAAGAGATGGGAACTCAATCCGCCCATACCTTTCTCCGGAAGTCCCTCTAATTGTTTGCTGTGATCAAAATGTTCACAGTTCTGCTCATTTCCGCTCTTACACTGATAGCAGTTTTTGCATGGCAGCGTTACCCCGACTGCCACAAAATCACCGACACTCCACTGTCTCTGGTCCACATTTTTACCCATCTTGACAATTTTTCCGACCATTTCATGTCCGCCAATAAACGGAAAATCTACTTTTTTTACTCCGGTATAAACCCTCTGCTCCCATGTGCAGATCGCACACGCATCTGTTTTTACCAGAACCATATCATCACTGACTTCAGGAATCGGATATTCCTGTATCTCAATTTGCTTTTCCCCTGTAAACACAAGGGTTCTTGCCATTTCTCCCATTGTTCTTCCTCCACGACGTTTCTGACAATTTAATATATTATGCACCTAAGAAGCCGACCGCACCTAATACAACTCCGATGACAACCAGAATCAACATAACGGTTGTGGCTTTCATCTTCTTGTTCTTCAGCAGATATAAGGTGAACAGCGTCACTGCCAGAGGTAAGATTCCCTGGAATAACTGATCAAATACTGTTTCCTGCACATTCATCTTCAATGCACCCAGCTTGATGATCGCAGAACACTTAACAGTTACAAACTGTGCGGACAGAGCACCCAGTACGATAGCACCCATAGCCGATGCCCCTGTGATCAGCATCTGAAGCTGGTTTCCGCCGAGAATCTTTTCAATACCTTCTTTACCTAAGCTGTATCCCTTCATCCAGCAGATATAAGCTACCGGGAACATGATACCGAACATTAACAATGTGTAGATAACCGGTCCCAGAAGATTTCCCTGAGATCCAAGGCTGATACCGAAAGCTAAGAGGATCGGTGTCAGTGTACCCTGCCATAATGTATCACCAATACCTGCAAAAGGTCCCATCAGACCGGTCTTTACACCGTTGATAGCCTCATCAGTGATCGGTGCGCCGTTCGCGCGTTCTTCTTCCATAGCCAGAACAATACCGGGAATAACACCTCCGATATGGGGCTCTGTGTTAAAGAACTGCATATGTCTTTGGATACATGCTTTATATTCATCCGGTCTGTCTCCATAAAGCTTTTTAATAACCGGCTTCATGGCGAATACGAGACCTGTTGCCTCCAAGCGCTCATAGTTATAGTTTGCATGAGAGAAGAAGGTCCATCTCCAGAAGGCTTTTACGACTTCTTTTTTTGTTAAACTTCTTTTTGTTTCTTCAGCCATATTAAAAATCCTCCTCATCATCTTCTATAGGTGCTGCTCCTCCGGAATCCCCGGCGGCTGCAGCCTGTGGTGTCTGGTTACTTAACATTGTGTAGAAATATCCGATAACTCCGGCTAATACTGCCACAGCGATTACCGGCAGTTTCAGATATACTACCAGAATAAATCCTACAAGGAAGAACAGGAGTGTACCAGGTCTTCCGATTGCACGAAGGTTCATTGCAATACCAAGAGCCGGAAGCAATCCTCCGATTACGGTTAATACAGTCAGCGGGCGTCCTGTCAATGAATCAATGATTCCTTTTACAGCCGTTGATCCAAAATAAGTTGCTGCGGTTGCCGGTACAACACAGAGCAGGAACATCAGGATTTGCGGCGGTACTACGTGCCAGAAACAAATCTTTTCAAGATTTCCTTCTTCTGCTGCTTTGTCAGCCATATGTACAAAGGTTACGTCCAAGGTCATATGTGCTACCCAGACCATAGTTCCGAGCAGTCCAAGCGGAAGAGCAATTGTTACTGCTGCTGCCGGGTTTACTCCTGCTGCCATTGCCCATGCGGTTCCAACTGTACCTGCAAGGCCCGGATCCTGAGGAGCGGTTCCTCCTGCGGAGATAAATGCTACGTACGGCAGGTTGATTGCTGCACCGATGATACATCCCTGTACAGGGTCTCCTAAGATAAAACCTACTAAAGTTCCGGCTACCAGCGGTTTGTATACAACTGAGATACTTCCCAGCAGTGATAGCCATGGTGTACCGATATTACCCAGGTAATAAACGATACCAATCAAAAGCGCTTGAATTAATGTAATTTTCATACTTAACCTCCTTTATTCGTCGCTTTCATTGATAGTTTCTCATATGGTTCTGTTTCTCATGTTGGTTATGCAGTCTGTCCCTCTAAAGCATCTTTGAAATGTCAGTTTCGCTGTCTTCGGCAATGATCCTGACACCTATTTTAGATCCTGCCTCCGCTAATTCTTTCAGCATTCTCTTTTCTTTTTCAGAAGCGGAAATGTTGCGGAAGAACTTTGTACGGTCACCGCTGACTCCCATGCCTCCGATGTTGATGTGATCAAAGATTACCCCTTCTTCTTTTAAGCGGTATAAGGTTTTTGGATATTTCACAAGGATAATACATTTGTCTCCTGCAAAACCTTTTTTCAATCTTGCTGCCGCCTTTTCCACTGTAAATGTTGCCAGCTTCACATTTGCCGGTACGCATGTTTTCAGCACGCTCTTCATAAATGGGTCTTTTGCAACTTCATCATCAATGATCATGATTTTGTTTGCGCTGGTGTAATTCAGCCAGGAAGTCATAACCTGACCATGAATCAGTCTGTCATCAATCCTCACTAACACAATACCATCGATCTTCATAATACCTGCTCCCTTCGTTAGAAAAATATGAACTCTTACTCATTTTTTTGCTGCCCTTAAATACAACCACTGGTTATATTCTATATTACCACTACTCACTAAAATGTCAACTTTTTTTATGATATTTCGCTCTTTTTGTGAAAAGTGACTTAAAATTATAAAAAATATATAAACATTATACAAATTTTATGACCATCGGTTATATTCATTGCATTCCTATATTTTCTTTCTTATACTAAACAGTAAGAAACAACTTATTTTCATTTCATATTTCATATAGAAGAAAGGAAGGTTTCATCCATGAGACAGCTTATATTAAACCCACCCTGTGTTTCTGCCTCTGTATCCTGTATGGATTTACTTCATTTAAAGGAACAGATTGTGGAAACCGAACAGTCTGGCATATCATTTTTCCACTATGATATGGTAGACGGAAAGTTTAACAAATGCTTTATTTTGGGGGATACATTATTAGAAATGATGCGTTCTGAAGTAACCTTACCCATCGAGGCACATCTGGCCGCATACGATCCCGACGCTTATATTGAGCGTTTTGCAAAACTGGGCGCAGATTATATTGCCGTGCACTACGAGGCTATGAAGCATCCGCTGAAAACCTTCGATCTGATAAGGAAATTTGGTGCCCAGCCTGTATTAGCCTTTAAATGTGACACTGCTCCTCCGGACGATTTCCTCGCTTTGGCAAAAGAGGTTCCCTGGCTCTTAAAGCTTACTGTCAATCCGGGCTTCTCCGGTCAAACCATGCAACAAAACAGTCTCGAACATATTAAAGAGATGAGACACAGACTGTCAGAAGCCGGGATGTCTGTCTCTATCCAGGCCGACGGAAATGTTAATCCCTCGACGGTAAACACCCTTTACCAGTCCGGGGCAGACATATTTACCGGTGGTACTTCCGGTCTGTTTAAACCCGGACATACAATCAAAGAAAATAAAGAGATCCTGCTGTCCGGTCTTCATTCTCAAACCAACGAGTATTACCATTGGTAATTTTATATTTGACTTTATTATTACCATCGGTTATAATTTTTTTATAGCCAAGTAATTAATGATTCACGGAGGTATAAGATATGCTAGTAACAATGAAAAAAATTTTAGAAGATGCAAAAGAGAAAAAGTATGCTGTCGGCGCATTCAATGTTCCTAACCTGGAATCTATACAGGCAGTGATCTCTGCCGCTGAAGAACTCAATGTTCCTGTCATCATCCAGCATGCAGAGGTACATGAGAACTTAATCACTATGCAGGAGATCGGGCCGATCATGCTGGACTACGCAAAACGTGCTTCTGTTCCTGTTTGTGTTCACTTAGACCACGGCGCATCTTTTGACTTATGTGTACAGGCGATCCGTTTAGGATTCACTTCTGTCATGTATGATGCTTCTGCCAAAAGTTATGAAGAAAACTTTGAAGAAACAAAAGAAATGGTAAAAATCGCACATGCTGCAGGTGTTTCTGTCGAGGCTGAATTAGGCCACATCTTCACTTCTGCTGTAGGCGGCGGAGAAGGACGCGGAGCTGTAGGAGCCGAAGACTTTGAATCTTTGGAAGACTGCTATACAGATCCGGATACAGCTAAAGCATTCGTAGAAGGAACCGGTGTTGACGCACTTGCTATTTCTTTCGGTACCACTCACGGTGTTTACTTAACCGAACCAAAGCTTGACTTGAACCGTATCACAGAAATTAAAAATAAGATTGATATTCCATTTGTAATGCACGGCGGTTCCGGTGTTTCTGATGAAGACTTCAAGACATCAATTCAAAATGGAATCACTAAGATCAACTACTATACATACAGTGCTATGGCCGGAGGAAACAAAGTCCGTGAATTCATTAATGATGCCGGAGGTGAAAAAGTATTTTTCCATGATATCATTGCTGCCGGCAAAGCTGCCATGAAAGAAAACGTAAAAGCTGCTATGAAAGTTTTTGCAAGCAGTATCTTAGATTAAATTTGGTAACTCTAACTCATTTTTGTTGGTTGGGCATCCGCTTTTTAGCGGGTGTCCTTTTTATATAATCAAAATTTGGGAACAAAGTGGGCAAGCCCACTTCAACGCCCCAACCCCTCACTCTGAGGGGCTTGACAACTTTGCGTGCCAGATGCAATTTGCTGCAGGCAAATAATTTCCTTACGCATCTGTGCACAACCCGCGGAGCGTTTTTATTTCATAGGGAAGGTCGTAGAACTTTCCTATGAAATAAAAAACAGCCGGGAAACCCGGCTGCATCCTCAAACATATTTTTAAATTTCGTCTTCTTCTGTATCTTCACTCTGCTGTTTTACCATATCTGCATACATGTCATGCAGTAGAATCGGCGGCTGGTTTCCAACTTCAACACATTCTGCACATAGTGAATCCAAATCTGTTCCGTCTCTCATCATGACTGCCTGCACAACCATTGCCATATTCATTCCTGCAATCGCTTTGATATGGTCTTTTTTTGAAAAGCAGCGCATAACGGTGTTTGAAGGTGTTCCCCCCAGAATGTCTACGAACACCAGCACACCGTCTCCGTCATCCAGCTTGTCCATTGCAGCTGTGATCTTACCTTCAAATTCATCGACTCCGTCTCCGTGATACAAGCCGACAGTCTCAACTTTTTCCTGCTTTCCGGCAATCAGCTCAACTGCGCTTAACAGACCCTCAGCAAAACCTCCATGAGTAGCAATTAAAATACCGACCATTTTTATCCTCCTTGATTTTACTTTTTTGATACTACTATTATACTATACTCCTTTGTATATTACAACTGGTAATATTAATATATTACCAGTTGTAATAATATTTTTATTTAGAACTGATTTTTGCTTTTGCCATAGTATATATAAAACAACAAAATAAAAGGATTTCATATGCATCTAATATCTGTCATTTTATTTTCGATCTCAGCGAATATCGATGCTTTTTTTCTTGGCGCTGCTTACGGCACCAAAGGATACCGATATCATATTGTAGATAATATTACAATTTCTTTTCTTACTTCCATAGGCACCTACTTATCCATGTTTCTCGGTGAATGGCTTGTGAGTATTCTTCCGATCTCCACAGCAAATACCTTCGGATGCCTTATCATCATCTTTCTTGGCATCTGGATGATGATGGATTACTTTTTTAAGAAAAATGTACCGGACGAACTGACACAGAAAGAAGAAAAAACATTGTCTTGTACCAGTACCAAACGGCATTCTATGCCCATAGCATCTTTGGTTGCTCTTTCCCTGGCGCTGACTTTAAATAATCTGGGGCTCGGTTTTGGTGCAGGAATCACCGGATTAAATCCATATCTTACCTCTGCTTTTACGTTTTTCTTTAGTTTATTCTTTCTCACAACAGGCATGGCTGCAGGAAAAAAATTTCTGTCTGATATCTTCGGAAACTATGCGGTATTAATTTCCGGACTTTTAATCTTAATTTTAGGTATTTATGAGTTATTTATTTAATGAGAATCCAGAAGTTTGCCCATACTATTCTATGAGGTGATAAAGATGTCTTATGTTTCTCCTGAGCTTCGTCCAAAATTTGAAACGCTCAGTATCGAATTAAAGGATATGATCCTGGAACGCAACGTGGAGTTAAATACGATCCACGACCTCATCCGTGTTCTGGAGGAAATCGTTGCAGAGTCCGAGGGCTAATCCCCGGCTCTGCAACGAAAATCATATACAAAATATTTAATGTATATTATTCCTTCGCTTCCCTATCATATCTGTAACTGTCATTTTTAAAACAGTTGTCACTTTCATCATATCCATATTAAATTTAAAATCTTCCGCATGATAATGTCTCATCAAGATTTTCAGTGCCTCATATTTATTTTCATCCGGTACAAATTCTATATTCCCATGTCCAGTAACACTTGCATACCCCATGGTGCAGCTCATTCTCTCTTCATAAAGAATAAAATTGTGGTCACAGTCCATTTCAAAAGCTGCACGATTATCTTTTGCTATTAAATCTAATTTTTTTCCTTTCATAGCAGCATGAAAATACAGGAAAACTTGATCTCCTTGTATATCTAATCCAAAATCTTTCATCTTTAAATCTTATATTCAGCCTTTTTTGTCCTTTTGTCAATAGCACGAATTTTTTACCTCTTTGGAGGCTTGCTGTTAATTTAAAAATCTTTAATCTTTTATTCTATTTTGGGGATAATATAAATGCAGAAAAAGGAGGACGACATGAAAAAAGCAAGAGGCGACGAAGAAATCAATACAATTCCAAAAGGGTCCTATGAGGCTGGGATCACCAATCATGCACTTAAAAAAAGCAACGATACTGCATCAGGTGATCCCGGAACAGATGCACAGGGAAATGGATATCCTACAGATAAAAAAACTGCCTGTGATAATAAGTAAAAGAAAAAGTCTAGGAAATTAATTTTTCCTAGACTTTTTAACAGGGGCAGAAGGACTTGAACCCTCGACCTGCGGTTTTGGAGACCGTTATTCTACCAACTGAACTATGCCCCTATACAGCAAAAAGATAAAAAATACTTTTATTTTTTATCCCTCTTTTTCATTTTATGTACCTTCAAAACTACATACAGAACCTTTCATCAAACATCTTCCTTACCTTCTCTTGGTTAAAGCCTCGACCGATTAGTAACAGTCAGCTCCATACGTTGCCGTACTTCCACCTCTGCCCTATCTACCTCGTCGTCTTCAAGGGGTCTTACTAGATTACTCTATGG
>NZ_CAJSYK010000031.1:0-30406 GCF_910574135.1 Anaerostipes faecis
CCCTCCCGATTTACGCACATGGGTTACGGCTACCTTTAGGGCTTCGTTGCTTTAAGTCAACTTACCCACCATGTACGCCTTAATATCGGGTTTCTGTCCGTAGGGCTACGATTTCGCTATCCCTTCTTCTCGCCTACACCTCACGATGCAAACCTTGGGAGTCGCTTACAAGTTCGTCGGTAGCTACGCCTATGTGGACTTGCACCACAGAACACGGACATGCCCGTCATACTTAAAAACCCGGTATAGCCTGTTCGGCTATACCGGGTTTAAATTTCATACTCTCCAAATGTTTAGAGTATCAGGCTTTTCAGACCTTTTATATCACCGGACTGAATATAGGGAATGGCTTCGGATATTTTTTCCACAGGCCAATTCCACCATTTGATTTCCTGTAGAAACAAGATATCTTCTTTAGAAAACCGCCTTCGTATCGGCCTTGCAGGAATCCCGGCGACAATCGTATAGGGCGGTACGTCTTTTGTCACGACTGCACGCGTGCCGATCACTGCACCATCGCCGATCGTTACACCCGCCATGATCACGGCTTCAAAGCCGATCCATACATCATTGCCCACGACGATATCTCCCTTGTTGTCCCAGGACTGTTCCGGCGTAATGCCGTGCCCCCATTCTTCACCGAACAGTGGAAACGTATAGCCGGACAGAGAAGACAGCGTATGATTCGCACAGTTCATCAAAAATTTTGCTCCGCACGCGATAGAACAAAATTTTCCGATATACACTTTGTCATGATTGATCGGATAATGATACAGCACACTATACTTCTGAAAATCTCTCGGATCATGTAAAAAATCGTTGTAAATTGTAAAATCACCGACTTCTATATTCGGACAGTCGATCACATTTTTCAAATAAATTGTCTGGCTGTCACCGGCTCTTGGATAAATTTTTTTAGTATCTGGAATAGTCATAGCACTTCTCCTATCTTTGCTTCGTGTTTTTTTAGACCATTCCAGTGACTGCAATACATAATTTCATAAAAAGTCGTCGAGTAGACTTTGTCTCGACTTTTCACTTCCTTTCATCTATATTCTCTTGCGATGAGAGGTTCAAGTCTCAAAAGCCCCTCACAGAACCGCACGTGCCCTATTAAGGCATACGGCTCTTCAATAAGCCATTCGCCTAATAAGCATTTGTTACATATATCTTTGGAGTTTCCAGTGGGTGTATCTTTAAAATCTCCCGATACTTTCTCCATGTCAGCCAGTAGGACTGGTCTCTGCGGCGCTTACTCTTCCATAGTTCCTGCCTTACATACACAAAATATTTTATGAGGCCTATATAATTCCCATAGATTCCATAGTAGCGATAGTGCCCTGTCAGTTTCACATTTAGCGTTTCTATCGTTTCAGCTATGCTTTCATGCATGTGCTCCCATATCCATTTCCTGGCTGCCTTCCGTTTCATTTTCAGCTTCTTTTTACTGGTTCTGTGCAGTACACAGTATTTCTCCCAGTGACTTACCGCATTATAGTTCGTAAATCCTAGAAAATCAAAGCTTTCTTTTGTTCCCTTGTATCTTCCAAAGGGAAGTATCCTGCTTTTATCCTCTGCGATTTCCAGTCCGAATTTCTTCAGTCTCTCAATCAGAAGCTGATAGAACTTCCGTGCTTCATTCTCATATTGGAACAGACATACAAAATCATCTGTGTAACGCACCATGTACATCTCTCCCTTAAACTCGCGCTTCTTCACATAGTCAAACCACGTGTCTAAGGTGTAGTACAGGTACACATTTGCCAGCACTGGCGACATCAGACCTCCCTGCACTGTTCCCGCTTCTGTTTCCAGCCGCTTCCCGTCTTCCATGACTCCGCCTATCAGAAACCGTTTGATATATCGTATAAAGTTCTTATCGGCTATGTCATGCTCCAGAAATTGAATCATCCATTCATGGTCGATGTTATCGAAGAAGCCTTTGATATCGGCATCCACAATATAATTTACCTTGTCTGCCATGATGTGTCTGTTTACTCTCTGGATTGCATCGTGACAACTCTTATTTGGCCGGAATCCAAAAGAAAACTCCTTGAACTTTGGCTCATATATTGCCTCAAGTATTTCCTTGAATACGCCCTGAACCACTTTGTCCTCGAATGAGGGGATTCGTACCTCACTTTCAAAAGTAGTATACCCTCTACTCGGAATAATAGCAATGCTTTCGGAATAATATTTCTCATTTATCGGAATAATATAAATTTCCGACAATCTCACTCATGATTTCGCAGGGCCACAACATCCACAGATACGATATAATCGAGAATATATTTCTATCTTCGAATTTCTCTCATCTGACAGCTTCCTCCAATGCCTTTTTCAATTCTTCATCATAAGCATAAATATACAACCCATTGACTCCCCGAGTCATCAAAACCCTTACTTCATGCTGGATCAATGTTTCTCCAAATTTCTTCATGGTATCATCTGATAATGTACGATTTCGTTTTGCTTTTTCATTAAAACTTGCACTTGGATCAAAAACAACCTTTCCATCACGATATTTTACAGAAGGCCCAAGAATTACACCTGCATAATTCAAATCGAATCCCTGTATTGTAAATGTGGATCCTACCTCATCAATGGTCTGCGGCTGTTCTGCCCAGGAAAGTGTTTTATTTTTCCGCTTTTGTTTTCTTTCCATGTCTTTTTCCAACTCACGGTTCCATGGTTTATGCCAATTACCGATCAAAACCTCCCAATATTTCTTCATTCTCTTTTCCATTGATGAATTCTTACTATATTCCCAATCATAAGTTGCAATGAGCCTGGATAGTTTATGTTCTTGTTCCCCCGCCTTTTCTTTAATTGCTTTCTCAAGCTCTGACGGCTGAGAAAAAACCCTTATTTCATATCCGGTCTTATCTTTTGGAATATCTGATATACGTTTCTTTTTTGTAAAGTCATCGATCCATGCAATTGTTTCGTCCGATGCAGTCACTCTCAACTGTTTTGTCAATTCAAAATAATTATCACTCTATTTGGCTTGCTCTCTATAACCCTTTAAAATCTGTTCTTCCCAATATTGCTCTGTCGTTAAAATTTGATTTTCGTCAAACATCACCACTGTGACTCTCGCCCTATTTATAATATCCTCAAGTTGGTTTTTTCCTTGGTATGACTGTTTTCCCTGTGTTAGCAGCAAATGAGCCTCATCAATAAATGCTACATCAACCGGCTCATCCATTGAATGATTGTTGATAAATGACGTTGGTTTGCACACAACTTCTTTTCCATCTTTATTTTTTAGAGCAAGTTTCTCAGCTATCTGTTTATAGACAGTTATCTGCTCATCATGATTTACAATTAAATAACACTGAAGATCATCTTTTTTTCGCTCCTCTGCCTTCAAAAACACCTCATAAAAGGTACTGCTGTTAAGTACAGTTTTGCCTGTTCCTGCTTCACCGTCAATGAATATAAGCTGTCCCTGTTTCTCCTTATCCAAAGCAGTAAAAACCTTCTCAATTATTTTTTCTTTTATCTCTTCCTGCTCCTGTGTTAGCTTATGTAAGGGGGAGGCTTTAAATAAAGCGGAATCTTTTATCTCACTCTCTGCAGGAAATAAAACTTCATCTTTTTTTCTTAAATTGTTCCAGATTTTTCGGAAGATAGCATTTGCTTCACAATCGGGATAATATCTGTTCTGAGGATTTGTCCTCTTATTGTGCATTCTTTTAACAGATTCTGCTCCCATCATATAATGCATTAAACGATTTTCAATATCCAGGGTAAAAGATTTATTGAAATGACCATACCCGATAATATATAAACTAGATGTTTTCTTTTTCAGTTGATACTGCCATTTTGATTTATCCCCCGATTGATCAAAATGCTGCTTTGTCCTCTGGATCACATTATTCGACTCCCCAACATACACCTCATAACCTTCTCCCTTTTTCCAATCATGAATATAAACTGTCGGGTAATCAAACAATACTTCTTTTTCCAAAATTTTATTTTCTAATTTCTCCTGTAAAGTTTGTAAACTATTTAGATCATCATCTATCTTATACACAATAGGTTTCAAGTTCATTCCTTTGTATGGAGTTTATAAAAACGCAACCCCTACATTTCCTTTCTTGTAAAATACATCATTTTTATCAATGCCCTACAGATATCTTCTAACATTCTTCATATAGCTTAAATACTCATCTCCAAATTTATGAATACACCATCTTTCCTCAGAAATAATGATCCAATGTGTGGATATTTGAAATATAAAAAGTGCAAGGAATAACAAAATAGAACGAGTCAAAAGGACACATCCTAAAAAATATATATAATATCCGATATACATTGGATTTCTGGAAACCTTATATATTCCATTTGTATTTAATCCACTTTGTCTAGGCTTAGCAAAAGCAATGGTTGAAATTGTAAGAATGCCAATACCTGCAGCATATATTATTAGGGCAATAAAGGATAGCAGAGTACCAATCCTTATTTGTAATAAAAAAGAATATAAGAAAATAAAAATATTTGAACATTGATAAAATAAGTATGCCGTCCTCTCTCTGCCCTCCAACGGAGCAAAAAAAGCGGCACGGCTTAATGCTTCTTTGTTTATTTGTCCTAACAGGATAAATCTTATGAAAAAAAGTGGTACCATCAGCAGAAATGCGTTCATTTTATTGTAATTCCCCTCTTGAAATTCTTTCTCCTTAAATTCTAATATCTTCCTATATGAATGTCAAACCCAAAACCGTCATAAGATCCCGTCCTTCGCTGTTTTACTTTCCCCATCTCAAGTGCTAAAATAAAACCAAAGCAAATGATAAAACACCATATCAGCAAGGGAGGTCGTATGGAAACAACAATAACACGTGATGAAGCCTTTAAGCTTCTAAAGAAATATAATAAAGAACCCTTCCACATCCAGCACGCACTGACAGTGGAGGGTGTCATGAGATGGTATGCCAATAAATTGGGTTACGGACAGGAGGAAGACTATTGGGGCATCACCGGACTTCTTCACGATATTGACTTTGAATTATATCCGGAGGAACACTGCCAAAAGGCCCCGGAACTTTTGCGGGAAGGCGGCGTAGGGGAAGATATGATACGTTCTGTCTGTTCCCACGGCTATGGGATCTGTTCTGACATCCAGCCGGACCACCAGATGGAGAAAGTCTTATTTGCGGCAGGCTGCTCCCGGGATGTGATCTCCCAGGGCGCCCAAAGTCTGGGCTGGGAGTTAAACGAGCTCTTTGAGAAAACAATTCTGGCCATGCGCTCCTGCGAAGATTCTATCCAGCAGGAAATGCAGAAATACGAACAATAGGAGGTGATTCTTATGTGTATTAATAAAAAAAGAAAAGCAGATGAAAGTCTCCATGCAGGGCCTAGGAATTTCCTATGGAATAAAAGAAGCGCCGTCTGCATGGAGTAAAAGGCGCTTTCATATTCTTAACGGCCTTGTTTCCAAAAGCAATAATGTTTAAGGAGTGAGACCAATTATGAATTATAAAAATGCAGCTTCCATTCTTCCCGCATCCCTTTTGGAACAGCTTCAGAACTATGTACAGGGAGGTTATCTGTACATACCTAAAAAAGAAGACCAGCATAAAAAATGGGGCGATGAGACAGGGAGTCGGACCAGGACTTCCCAGCGCAATCAATGTATCCGAAAGGATTATCATTCAGGGATGTCCATAGAAAAACTGTCAGATACATATTTTCTTTCCGTACATACCATTCGAAAGATTGTATACGGCAGATGAATAAGCTGAAAACATCTGAAAAAGCAGTGGATATCTATCACTTGATATTCACTGCTTTTCTGAATGGACGGCTATCTTAAATATACCCAAATAACAAAATCCCGTCTCATTCCCTTCCTATGGTAATCTGCTTCATAAGTATACCCACAGGGCACACCGTATTTCATACCCTTCGGGTGTACGCGCTTCGCGCGTTAAGGTATAAATTGTTTCTGTATGATTTTGGATATTGAAGGCTCTTTCCACTTCTGTTATCTTTTGATACAGGAGGTGTTACTCATGAAACAAAACCAAAACACTGCTTCTTTCGGATTTGCCGAAACTAATATTACCCCGGATGGTCCGGTCCAGCTGGTAGGGTTTCCGAGAATTGATAATCAATCCAGAGGAATCCTTCATTCATTAAATGCCCAGATCCTCATCTTCAGATCCCAGGAAGAAACCATCTGCCTGGCTGCTGTGGACAGCCTGGGTTTTACCGTGGAGCTGACCCTGAAGCTAAGAAAAAAGATTGCCAGCGTTCTCAATATTACAACAGATAAGATCATGGTCTGTTTTTCCCATACCCATTCTGCACCTAATGCAGCGGAGGAACCCGCTTACTTTTCCTTTGTATGTGATCGGATATGTATCGCAGCAAAAGAGGCAGAGAAACAAATGAGACCATTTCATGCGGCTTGGGGAATCGGGGATCATTTGATCGGGATCAACCGGAGATCAGATACATCCGCTGAAGAACCCCGGCTTGGGATTTTAAAACTGGAGGATCCGGATGGGAAACCGGCACTGCTTCTTCTCAGAGTGTCAGCCCATGCCAATGTGCTCACAAGCGACAATTATAAGGTTTCTTCCGATTATTTCGGCCTTACAAGGCAGAAGCTTTCCAATGCTTTTGAATGCCCTGTTATGATGGTCCAGGGGGCATCCGGAAATCTCCGGCCAAGATTTCAGCAGGAAAATGCAGATTTTATGGAAATCCAGGGTGTGGATGCTTTAGAGAAGCCGTACACTGACTTTGAAAAACAGAAGTATTTTCAGCAAAGTCTAGATGCATTGGAGAACATGGCAGACTCTGTCCTTTCCTCCGTCGCGCCAGTTTTAAAAAAATTAAAGACAGAGCCGGTCCGCAGGCTGGCAATGTTTTCTGTAGATCATCCGTTTGCAGCTGATGTCCCTTCCTTGGAACAGGCCGAGGAAATCGCAGAGGAAGCCGAAACTGAAGCTGGTATAGACGGAAACGGATGGCTTATGGAAGTCCGCAAACTCCGCGAACAGCATATATTTACGCAGACAGCGGACATTGAATTTCAATATTTTATGTTAAATGACGGCTGTTTCTGCGGTGTTGCAAATGAAATCATGTGCGAGATTTCACTGGATGTGTGGCAGAAATCCAAGAATCCACTCTTTTTCCTGAACGGCTACACCAACGGGGTAGACAGCTATCTGCCCACTGCCGAAGAATATGACAAAGGCGGCTATGAGGTTCTCTGGTCTAACCTGATCTACTATCCGTATCATGGCAGAGTCATGGCGCTGAACCGAAACTCTGCCGGACAGATGGCTTCCTTTGCCATATCTGACCGCAGTCATTTTCTGGACATGAACCCTTAGCCCTATCCCTTCTGTTTTTTAGATTTCTTCAGAGTCTTCCAGGACCGGATATGGTTATTTTCCACAAAAGGACTTAGTTCCAGCTGATATTGGGTTCCGGCCTTTCCTGCTGTCTGTCTGAGTTCTTTTAAAATCATATCTTCCTTCTTCTGGAGGGAAATAGGAACACAAAGGTCTGCCGTGATCAGGGTATGTTCTCCTGCCCTGATAAAACGGCAGTTTGTAAGCTCCAGCAGCGGATGGATCTCTTCTGCTTTTTCATTAAGGTCTTTTCTTAGTTGTTTTATTTCGTTGGACTCTTTTGCCGCAATCCCGGCCTGAACCGTACAGCTGCAGTTGTACTTCTGCTCAAGCATCAAAGAAAGTTCCAGGGCTTTTGTATAAATACCGCTGTCCTTACCCAGTATTTTGACGGAAACGATGTAGTGCTTGAGGCCGTAGTCATGGATGTTTAGTCCATAAAAACATGCAACGCCTTCCTGCTTTGATATGATATCCTCAATCTCCTGCAAAACACTACCCTCCGGCTGTGTTCCGATCACTTTTTCTACGATCTCTGTAAAACTTTTCAGGCCGTTAGCCAAGATGAGGACTGCAACCCCTATGCCGCACCACCCGTCAATATTCCACTCAGTGAACCTTGTGACGAAAGCAGAAATGAGGACTGTTCCTGTCGCAAAGGCATCTGATAAAGAGTCCTTAGACACGGCTTTTAATGTTGCTGACTCCATGGCAAGACCAGCCCTTTTTTGATAAAAGTACATCCATATCTTTACTGCCGCAGAGAGGAACAATACAAAAAACACGGCGGTTTGATAGTCCGATTGCTGTCCTCTGTATAAGGCTGAAACCGATGTTTTTAACAATTCAAATCCTATGGTGATCACGGAGGCTGACGCCAGCATTCCAAGGAGCCACTCCAGCCTGCCGTGTCCGTATGGATGGTGTTTCCCCGCGCCGCAGCCTGCCGCCCAGAGGCCGAACATGGTCACGGCCGTTGTTCCCACATCCGTTAAGTTGTTCCACCCGTCCGCCGTCACGGTCACGGAATGGCTGACAGCTCCCGCTGTGAACTTTAGGATACTCAGAAAAAGATTTAAGACAATGCCCAAGACGGTCAGCTGGAAAAGGCTGGCGCCTTTTTTATCCTTTTTCATGTATACACTCCTCCCCGGAACCAGGTGCCGTCTTCTTTGAGCTGATCCCAAGTATTTCGTTCATGTTCCAAGCAAACCACAAAGTCACCAGGGCCGCACATACATCAGCCGCCGGCTGGGCCCAGACGATTCCTGAAAGTCCAAACAGCCTCGGAAGCACAAGGATCAGCGGAAAGAAAAAGATTCCCTGTCTTCCCAGGCTTAAGATACTTCCTGCGCCGCTTTTTCCGACGGAGAGATAGAGAGACGCATACACCATCTGGAATCCGAAGGTCAGCAGTAAGACTGCATTAAAACGCAGAGCCCGGCCGCCCAGCAGGATCATCTGCGGATCAGTGCCAAAAAGTCCGATCAGCTGTCCGGAAAAGAGGAAGCAGACGGCCGACATGAGAATACAAAAGCTGGTGGACCAGAAACAGCAGAGTTTTACCGCCTCTTTCAGCCGGTCATACTGTCCGGCTCCGAAATTAAATCCCGCAAATGGCTGGAATCCTTTCATAAAACCAAACACTACATAGATCCCAACGGTCATAATCCTGCTGACTGCGCCTATGGCAGCCACCGCGTAATCCCCGTATGCTTTTGCCGCAGTATTAGTCAGTCCCAATGCGATACTGGCAAAGAGCTGGAATACCAGTACAGGAATCCCTATTTTTAATATCTCACAGTAGATGGCTTTGCCGGGTGTCATGTTCCTGACAGACAGGTGCAGAAGCCCTTTTCCTTTCATCAG
The DNA here is from genome assembly GCF_910574135.1 of Anaerostipes faecis. Lineage (NCBI taxonomy): Bacteria > Bacillati > Bacillota > Clostridia > Lachnospirales > Lachnospiraceae > Anaerostipes > Anaerostipes faecis. Next base: position 9,249 of record NZ_CAJSYK010000031.1, read on the forward strand.
GTAAACCACGTACATGGAGGAATTGACGCACAGGGAGATTACCGTGGCTGCTGCCGCTCCCCGGATCCCCATGTGCAGTCCATAGATCAGCAACGGATCCAAAATAACATTGAGGATACTTCCGGTCATCATGGCTGCCATTGTAAACCGGGTTGCGCCCTGGGCTGTCAGGAGATTGTTCATTGTTACATTAAATACATTGAGAATCGATCCGGTCACATAGATGAGAGCATAATCCCTGGCATAGGGCAGAATGGTCTCTGTAGCGCCAAGTGCGGATAATACCGGTGTCAAAAAGATCAGGATTCCGGCAATGACAGCACCTCCCGTCAACAGTCCTGTAAACAGAGCCGTGGAGGCCGTCCGGTCAGCCAGCTCATACTCTTTTGCCCCAAGCAGCCTGGATATATAGGACGATGCTCCTGCCCCGAACATCATTCCAAGTCCGATCACCAGCTGGACAATAGGGAAGACCACAGAGACAGCGCCCATCTGGCTGGTACCCAGTCCTCCGACAAAATAGGCATCCACGGCGTTGTAAAGGGCAGAGATCAGCATTCCAATCATGGTCGGGATGCCAAGTTCTAACAGCGCTCTTGCCACCGTCTCCTCCCCCAGAAGATAATTGTTTTTTTTCGCTTCTTTCATTTTTATATCCATTCCTTTCGCTTCGCTCAAGGCACAAAACGTTATGAAAAACGTTGGCTTCGAGCGGTTTTCTTATTATAATTCTTGTCATAGGGATACTCGCTACACTACAAATCACGGGGAGGTGAGTGGGCTGTCCTTATATTTGGATGACCGTATTTTTATATGTGTAGAATGCTTTTTCAAGCACAAATAAGTGTGACTCGATCACGTAACCTTATCTTTGTTAAAACAATCTCGTTTTAATGCTAAGCATTCAGTCAATGCCGTCTACTCCCTATAATTCTTTAGAACATGTTCGTTTAGAAAGGAGTCCCTATGGCTTTAAAAATTGTGTATCAAATCTGTTGTGGGATTGATGTACACAAGACTTTCGCCGTTGCCTGCATCGCTTCCACCAACAAGCAAGGTGTCACCACCTACAAGCGTCATCGCTTTTCTACCTTCACACAAGGGTTGAAAATGCTGTTACAATGGCTGCTCGAAAATAATTGTAAGGATGTCTGTATGGAATCTACCGGTAAATATTGGATTCCTGTTTACAATGTACTGGATAAAGACTGTACGATTGTTCTTGCTCATCCTAAATATGTTAAGGCTATCCGTGGTAAAAAAACTGACAAGAAAGATGCGAAATGGATTGCTGACCTGTTTAAGCATGACCTTGTTGCCGGAAGCTTTATGCCCCCTGCCGATATCAGGCAGCTCCGTGACCTGATGCGCTATCGTTACAAACTGACCTGCTTTATGTCCAGCGAGAAGAACCGCCTTCAAAACTGTCTCACGGTTTCCAACATTCAACTGGCTTCCGTTGTCTCAGACACTTTTGGTAAAAGTTCTATGAGGATTCTGGATAAGATTCTGGAAAATCCCAAAGACGTTTCTTTTGACATTGAACCTTTAATTCATGGCTCTATGAAGAATAAACTTCCTGAATTAGAGCTCGCCATTGACGGATTTATTTCCCCCGAACAGGCTGGTAAATTAAAGGTTATCAAAAAACACTTTGGGAACCTTGAATCCCGGAAAGCAGAGTTAGAAGAACTGATTCTTGCGCTCGCCAGTCCCTATCAGCAAGAACTCGACCTAATCCTAACCGCTCCATCCTTTAAGAACGCCTTTACCGCAATCGGCATTATCTCTGAAATCGGCGTCAACATGGAGGCTTTTCCTTCAGCGAAACACTTATGCTCATGGGCTGGACTTACGCCAACCAACAATGAAAGCGCAGGGAAGAAAAAATCTGTCCGGGTATCCAAAGCCGGATGCTATATCAAGCCACTTTTAGTTCAATGTGCTAATTCTGTGGTAAAAAGTGAAAAGCATCCTGAAATCCGTAACCGCTATCTGCGTTTAAGAAAACGCCGTGGTCACAAGAAGGCTATCATCGCTGTTGCGAGAATGCTCCTAACAGCATTATACAACATGCTGAAAAATAAGGAACCCTATAATGCTGAACTTTACCGAAAAAGCGATGTTCTTCCTGTAAATCGTGAAATCACGGTAGAACAGGCAGTCTTAATGGCACAGTTTCAAGGATATAAAATCAAGTCAGCTACTGAATAAACCTTAACTTTGCCACATATTCAATTTTTAAATGACCACCGCAAGATGGTCTTGTTGTGATGCGATTTAGGGTGATGGATACCCTCTACTATTCTTTTTCAACCTTCTTACCTCCAAATTTTTTATTTATCTGAACGGATCCAAAGACCGTACAAATCCTACTCAGTTCAATATTGAACATATATTCAGCATTGTTCAATAAAAAAAGGAACCGGTTTAAAAACCGATTCCCTGTAAATACATTTTTGATATCTTGTTTAATAGCTTCATGGCCCACTCCTCGCTTTCATAGTGGTATGCGATCTGCAATAGTGCATCTAAAAAATTATTGGCTATGATGTGTACAAACACTGGATCGTAATGCCTGCACAGATCCCGGTGCGAGTTCAGATGGCCCTCGATCTCACAGACCAGGTTTTCCTTTTCACACTCATATTTTGTCTTAGTGCTTTTATCCATCATAATGATAAACTCTCTGTGGTGTCTGAAAAGACTTCTGATACAGTCCTCTTCCATCTGGCTCAGATACTGGTAATTCTGATGGTCCGATGATCCGCTGCCTTTCATGACCCGTTTCCAGTCAAAATGCACCGGGCGGAGGACTTCATCAAACAAAGCCTCTTTATTTTTATAATAAGAATAAATGAGACCAGCCGGTATCCCGGCTCTGTCAGCGATACTGCGCATGGTCGTCCGGACATATCCGTTTTCATAAAACTCCTCCAGGGCCGCATGGAGAATCCCCTGCCGGATCTCTTCTTTTAAGACTTGAGCCATAATCCCTCCTAATATTGAACTACCATTCAATATTATAATATATCTGATTCTTTGTCAACGGTGATTCCTAATAGAACTATATCTAAACCGTGTCATCCCGACATATTTTTTAATTTATTGACAGCTTGCGCCCAAATAGTTATAATTAGAACTGTTATAAAAATAACTTATATTAGAAAGGAATGTTTATGCAGAATCATGTTTTGACCTATGCAAACCATTTTAAGCATTTGTACCGGCAGACATTCCAGCCTTTGTCGGATCAGTACGGACTTTCGCAGCTGGAAATTGATGTCTTGCTTTTTCTAAAAAATAATCCAATGCATAATACTGCCAAGGATATCTCCGTCATGAGGGGCTTTGCCAAATCCAATGTCTCGAAGGCCGTGGAATCTCTCAGAATGCAGAGGTATCTCACTTCTTCTCCGGACCCTGTAAACCGGAAGGTGCACCGGCTGATCCTATCTGCTGATATGAAAGACCGGATTAATGCCCTGGCTGGCTGTCAGGAACAATGCTTTGCACTTTTGCTGGATGGTTTTTCTAAGGAAGAACGGGAAAAACTCCAGGAGTTTTTCAGCAGGATCGATGATAATATCACAAAGTCACTGAAAGAAAAAAAATAACAAGTATGAGGTAACGATTATGTTATATAAATTTATCATTTGTTTTTTGGCAGGAATCGGCGCGGGGCTGGGCACAGGTTTTGCCGGTATGAGCGCAGCCGCTGTCATCAGTCCCATGCTCATCGCCTTTCTCGGAATGAATCCTTACATGGCAGTGGGCATTGCCCTGGCAAGCGATGTGTGTGCCAGCGCTGTATCTGCCTATACCTATGGCAAACATAAGAACCTGGATATTAAAAACGGATTGGTCATGATGGCCTCCGTGCTATGCTTTACTTTAGTTGGGAGCTATATTTCAAGCCTTGTACCAAGCACAGCCATGGGCGGTTTTTCTACTTTCATGACCTTGCTGCTTGGAATTAAGTTCCTCGTCCGCCCGGTCATGACCACAAAAAGCAGCATGGAATCTGTGAACGCAAAAAAGAGATTCCTTCAGTCTGTCATCTGCGGTGCTGTTGTGGGATTTATCTGCGGTTTCGTCGGTGCAGGCGGAGGTATGATGATGCTTCTTCTGCTGACCAGTGTCCTGGGATATGAGCTGAAGACTGCCGTAGGCACCAGCGTCTTCATCATGACTTTTACCGCGCTGACCGGTTCTTTAAGTCATTTTGCCATCGGAGGACGTCCGGACATGTTAAGCCTGATATTCTGTGTATTAAGTACCTTCCTCTGGGCCAGGGTCGCAGCCAAATTTGCCAACAAAGCTTCAGCCATTGTATTAAACCGTGCCACCGGAGCAGTTCTCACAGTACTTGGACTGGCTATTGTTGCTGTGAATTATTTTTAGACAATCGGAAGGAGGACTTTCTTCCAAAGTATCGGTAAACTTTGTTTTTATAATTGATATAGTCATTTCCAAAGACCTTTGGTAAATACTGCTCTTCTTGTAATATCTGCAGATGAAGCATTATAATTGCAAAGACAGAAAAAATGAGTAGTATTGGATTAAAAAACATGAGCAGCAATCCTATGTATACACAATCAAACCCCAGAAAGGCCGGGTTCCTGCTGATTTGATAGATTCCGCTTGTTACGATTTCAGTTTTATCATTCTCTGCGATCCCGGCCCTCCAGCTGTCTTTCATTGTCTTTACCGAAATAAAAAAGATCACATCTCCTGCCACAGCAAGTATCATGCCTCCCAGTAAAGCCAGCTGGGGCAATTGCTGTTTCACTGTAAAAATACTGATAACTTCCGCTGCCACAACGGCATAGGCAGCTGTCTTCATCAACAGTTCTATATAATAACCTTTTCCCTTTGTTTTGTTTTTGGCCATCTGGTCCGTTACAATCCCTTTCCTCTTTTGTAACATCATCTTCCCAAGATAGACCGAGTAAAAAACTCCAAGTATCATAATCCCAACAATCTTCATATTATTCTCCCTTTCCAATTTGAAATGTTCACGATGATATGCCTAGGCATCATTCGGAAGATGCTGAAAGAACTGTACCACAAACGGAACGGTGATCACAAATGTCAGAAAATCCGCCACGGTCTGGGATACTTCCACTCCGGTGAGCCCCAACATACGAGGCAGCAAAAAGATTACTGGGATAAAGCAGATTCCGCATGTTGGCACATACCGACATTGGCTGCAGAAACAATGTGAGAAGCTGGGCTCTTAACGCAAAGGTCCCGATCTCAATGACAGCGGGATCATTCCGAAACCAGCCTGCCAGCTGTGAGGATAGGAAAAAGTCCACCACCTGAGACACTGCCGTTGAAATCCCGGCTCCCAGGATCCCCATATGAAATTTTGTCATCAGTACCCAGTCTCCAAAAATATTCAGAAAACCTCCGGCTGTCAGACCGATCATAGCCAATGATGCCTTTCCCTCATACCGCAGAATATTGTTCAGAACAAAGCTGCTTGTCATCAAGGGCGCGGAAATAAGGATACAGGCGGCAGAGGTTCTGGCATAAAGGAGGATTGTATCCGTACTGCCCAGCAGCCTCATCAGAGGATTCAGAAATTTTTATAATGCTCTGCCGCATTCTCTTCCACTTTTTCACCTTCTTTTTACTGTAAAAGTCCTGACAGCGTTTCCCTCACTCCATCATATAAAGCAGTGCATTTACAATACACGCCGCAATATTGCTCCCGCCTTTTCTTCCTCTTGCCACAATATACGGAACTTCTGCATCCATGATCAGTTCTTTTGACTGAACCACATTGACAAATCCCACGGGAACCCCTATCACCAGGTGAGGCTCCAGTTTCCCTTCCCTGATCAGCTCATACAGCCTTATCAGTGCCGTCGGGGCATTCCCAACTGCAAAAATAAACTTCTCACCCAGAGCCGCCGCTTTGTCCATACTCGCCACAGCCCTTGTGGTGCCGTTTGTTTTTGCTGCTTCTGCAACATCTTTATCAGACATAAAACACTGAACTGTTCCTCCATACCGGGCCAGTTTCTTTTTATTGATCCCGGCCCTGCCCATCTGCGTATCTGTCACAATGGATGCGCCGTTTTTGATGGCATCTATGGCAAGCGATACTACATTATCCGAAAAGCAAAGATTTTTTGCGTAATCAAAGTCAGCGCTTGTATGAATACAGCGTTTTACAATAGGTTCTGTTTCGGGAATCAGAGGAAACTCCCCCAGTTCCTCTGTTATGATCTCAAAACTTCTTGCCTCGATCTGTGCAGGCTCCACATTCTCAAGTTCAATCTTCATCAGTCTTTTGCTCCTTTATCGAGGATTTCATATATTTTTTCCATATCCAGATGCTTTCTCAGTTCATCTGCCAGCAGATCATACTGATCTTCCTTTAACTGCCGGTAATCCGTCGCCGGAGCATCGGAAAGATAGATCCCTTTCTTTTCTCCAATGGCACGGACAATCTTTTCCGCCGTATCCGCAAGGTCAAAAATCCCATGGACATAAGTACCGTATACATTTTCCCTGCAAATTCCACATGGTTTCTTGACACCATTCACTCTATCTTCAAGACATATCATAGGCTTTCCATCGCCATGTTGAGTAGAGACCCCCATATGGATTTCATATCCCTCAAAAGAGGCTCCTGAGAGCGAACATAAATCTCCATCCAGTTCAAGGAACCTTCCCTCTACCCGGCTTCTTGTTTTTTGTTTGGAAAAGACGGTGTCGATCGGGAGCAGTCCCATTCCTTTGACCATTCCGCCTGTCTCCACATGATGAGGGTCAGACAGCACTTCTCCCAGCATCTGATAGCCTCCGCAGATTCCAAAAATAATCGTTCCCCCGGAGGCTTCTTTCAGAATCATATTTTCCAAGCCGGACTGACGAAGCCACAGGAGATCCTCAATGGTATTTTTGCTTCCCGGAAGCAGGATCATATCCGGATCTCCGAGTTCTCCCGTTTTTTTTACATAACGCAGAGACACATTGGGAATGAGCTCAAAAACGTTAAAATCTGTAAAATTAGACATTCTCGGAAACCGGATCACAGCAATGTCGACCAATTCCTTTTTTGTCTTCCGGTCAAACCTCTCGGTCAGGCTGTCCTCATCGTCGAGTTCAAGATTCATGTATGGGGTAACCCCTACGACGGGGATCTGCACTTTTTCTTCCAGCATCTCAATACCGGGCTCCAGGATTGTTTTATCACCCCGGAACTTGTTGATAATCATTCCTTTCACCCGCTTCTGCTCTTCTTTGGTAAGCAGCAGCATGGTTCCGGTCAGCTGTGCAAAGACGCCTCCCCGGTCAATATCTCCTACTAAAAGCACGGGGGCATCGGCCAGTTTTGCCATGCCCATGTTGACGATATCGTCCTGTTTCAGATTAATCTCTGCCGGACTGCCTGCACCTTCTATGACAATGATATCATTGTCCCTGCTCAAAGCATCAAATGCCTTTTGGATTTCAGGAACCAGTGTTTTTTTATATGCAAAATACTCCCTGGCGCTCATACTCCCAAGGACTTTCCCGTTTACGATTACCTGTGAGCCGGTATCGCTGGAAGGCTTTAAAAGAATCGGATTCATACAGACAGACGGTTCGATTCCCGCCGCCTCTGCCTGCATAACCTGAGCACGTCCCATCTCCAGTCCGTCTTTTGTTATGTATGAGTTCAGCGACATATTCTGAGACTTGAACGGAGCGGTTTTATAGCCATCCTGCTTAAATATTCTGCAAAGCCCTGCGGTAATAAGACTTTTCCCAACGTTTGACATCGTTCCCTGAATCATGATTGTCTTTGCCATGCTGTTTCTCCTTTCGAAAACGCCTGAAGGATCTGAATGAACCGCCGGTTTTCCTTTTCCGTCCGGACTGCGATCCTGAACCACCCCTTAGACAGCCCCTCATAATTTTCACAATCTCTGATCAGAATTGAGTTAGAAAGGCAGTATTTATAAAAATCCTCCGGACCTTTAAAAAATAAATAGTTGGCTCTGGACCCATAAACTCGAAAGCCTGCTTCCTCCAATGCTTTTTTTAATATATGTTTCTGTGCAGATACGAACCGTACTGACCGCTTTAAATAGGACTGCTCCGACAAAGCCGCAGTTCCTGCGGCCTGGGCAGGCGATGACACTCTCCATGGCTGAGTCACTTCCTCCATTCTGAAAAGAACATTTTCATCAGAACAGATACCGTATCCGAGACGGAGACCGGCCATGGCGTAACGCTTTGTAAATGCCTTCAGCAAAAAAATATTGCGGTTATGTTTCAGGCAGCCTGCCAGCTCATAGTCCTGTCCATCCGGGACGAAATCTAAGAAACACTCGTCCACTGCTAAAAAAACCTGATTTTTTCTGCACTCTTCTGAGAGTTTCAACAGTAATTCCCTGTCGGTCAGCTCTCCCGTGGGATTGTTCGGATTGCACAAAAACACCATATCCAGAGCCGGGGTGATCTCTGAAAGGATCTTCTCTGTCACAAGAAATTCCTCCTGCTCCGTCAAATAAAAATAGGTTATCTGACAGCCTACGCTTTTCAGTGCCTGTTCATATTCTGCGAAGGTCGGGGCCAGGATTAACGCCCTTTTAGGCTTTAACGCCAGTGTCAGGGCAAAAATAAGATCCGCGGCGCCGTTGCCGCAGATCAGCCAGGATTCAGGAACCTGTTCCCAGTCTGATAATGCCTTTTTTAATTTGCTGCAGTGAACGTCCGGGTAGTATTCGACGCCGTCGGCCGAATTCCGAACAGCTTCTCTGACACTCTCCGGCGTTCCGAGAGGATTTACATTGGCAGAGAAATCAGTCACATGCCCGTGACGGTAAATATCTCCCCCGTGTATATGTTTCTTCATGCCAATCCTCCTTCCGGTCAAAACTTCCATCCGATGCACATAAGTATAAACCCAAAAACGGCGGCTGCCAAGAGGCTGCATCCATACATGAGGCCGTTGGCTCTTTTTATATCCTCCGGCTCAGGAGGCCTTAAATCATCACCAATTGTAGGTTTTTCATATAGTTCTCCGAAGTACCAGGCATTTCCTGCCAGCCGGATGTGCAGAGCCCCTGCTGTCACTGCTTCCGTATGGGCGGCATTGGGACTCTTATGATTTCTCCGGTCTCGCCTGTAAATTTGTCTGGCCGCCAATACATCATTTCCAGTAAAAATACAGGCAGCGATCATGAACCATGCAGACAGCCTGGCAGGAATATAGTTTGCCAAGTCATCCAGCTTTGCCGGATATCTGCCGAAATTCAGATATTTTTCATTCTTATAGCCTACCATGGAATCCATCGTGTTGATGGCCTTGTAGAGAAACATCAGTGGGACACCGCCTAACGACATATAAAATAACGGGGCTACGACTCCGTCCGATGTATTTTCTGCCACTGTTTCCACGGCAGCCTTTATAACGCCGGTTTGGGTAAGTTCTTTTGTATCTCTTCCGACGATCATAGAGACTGCCTTTCTGGCCCCCGCAAGAGAGCCTTCAGTAAGCTCTCTGTAAACTTTCATACTCTCATCTTTCAAACCTCTGGCCGCCGTCAGCTGATAACATAAAAAAGACTCCAGGAGAAATCCTGCTGTCTGGCTCCAGCCGTACAGCATTTTCAAGACAAAAAACGGGAGGGCGAAGGAACCGGACCCGATCAGAAGGATCAGAAGAATCCCTCCTGCTCTTTCCCCGCGGGGTGTTTTAGGAAAAACAGCCCGGATTCCCTTTTCCACCGCAGAAATGGCTGAACCGATCAGGCGGATGGGATGATAGAGCCAGCGGGGATCACCAAACAGGAAGTCCAGAAAAAACCCAAACAATAACGCCGCTGCTCTTATTTCCATATGTCTGTTCCCTCTCTTCTTACATAGATTTCACGCCTCCCTGAGGCCCACTGTTTTTCATCTGTCTCTATTTCATATCCCTCCAGATTTTTCACCTGCCAGTGAAAATAATCTCTGTGAGGGATGGCAAAGCCGTCTAAAATACTCATGATCGTGCCTCCATGGACTACCATTGCAAAACTTTTATATTGATACTGTATGCAGTGCTCTATGCATAGAGAAAACCCTTCAAGACACCTGGCCTGAAACTCTTCTCTGCTCTCGCCTTCAGGAAATGGGAGGGTTCCATTACTGGCGATCCATTCCTGATACTCAGGCTCGCCGGATAACTCTTTGTAGTTCTTTCCCTCAAAAATGCCGAAATCACACTCAGCGAACTGTTCCCGGATCACAGGCTTTTTTCCGCAGTAAAGAAGTCCGGCAGTCTGTATACACCGTCTCATAGGGCTTGTATAGACCACGTCTGTCTGCGGATATATCCTGTCCAGACACAAGCTTATCCCTTCTGTACTTAAATCTTCATCTGTTCTTTTCCCGGCATAGCGGCCCAAAGCATTGCTCCCTGTCATGCTGTGCCGGATCAAATATCCTCTGATCATCCCTTGATCACCGTACCTATTCCGCACACGACCCGGTGCACTTCACTGCTCATCCCGGCAAGACAGGTAAGAAGTCTCCCCTCTGTCTCCCGAAAGTTCCGGTCGAATGCATTTACCGGCACAACACCGCAGCCGAGTTCATTGGCTATGAGAACCAGCTCTGGATTTGCTTCGAAAATTTTCCTGGCTTCCTGTTCATAATCCTTTATGTCCGGCAGTTTCCGCCTGATCCATTCATGAAAATGATAAAGGCATTGGCAGGAATAAATCTCCTCCAAAGAACACTCCGCTCCGTCTGTCATCTGGTCTCCCGAAATGCCGGTGACCCTTTCCGCATATTCTTTTTTTCCCTGAAATGCTCCTCCTATGATGATAATCATGACTGCTCCTTTACATTATTTTCTCTATTACGGCCAGGCATATGGCCGCAGACAGCTCACATATCTGCAGAAACCACCCTGCGAGATCCCCTGTGATGCCCCCAAACTGCTTCATCGAGATCCGGTAATACCAGACGAAGGATAAAACGGCTCCTCCGATGCACAAAAGTCCGGCGGCAGGATTCAGGAAGCACATGACGGCCGCAGAACCTGCCGCCGTCACAGCCGAGACTCCGCGCACCGCTTTTTTATGGGCAGCCCCGGAGAAGGATGCCGCAAGCCCTGTTTCTTTTGCCATGGGAAAAGAGGCGATAGAAAATGCACTCAACGCCCGCGACAGCACAAATCCCCAGGCAAGGATCAGAAGATTTCCTCTCCCGATCTCGCTGACGGCACCTCCATATGCCAGAAAATAGCACACACATGAAAGAACGGCAAATGCTCCGCAGTGGGGGTCTTTTAAAATAAGCAGCTTTTTTTCTCTGCCCCGGAAAGATCCCAGAGCGTCTGCAGTATCCATGAATCCGTCCATATGGATGCCTCCGGTGACAATGACCGGGATCAGAGTTAATCCCGCCGTGCGGGCCGGCATCCCAAAATCAAGAAAGCGGCTGAAATCGGACCAGCAAATGACAAGAAGTCCCACAATAACCCCGACTGCCGGAAAGAAACAAAGGGTATATTTCATATGTTCTTTTGTCCATTCACTTCCCGGCACGGGAATTCTGGAATACATGGAAAATGCGATTTTAAAACTGTTCCAAAGCTGGTTCATTTCTTTGCCTCATCCTTTCTGTCTCAGTGGAATCCCGCATACCACTTCCACCACCCGGTCTGCCATCTCAGCCATCCGGCAGTTCAAAGCCCCAAGACATCTCTGATAGCGGATCGTTTCGGCGCCGTATTCTATTCCGTCTGAAAAAATCTCATTGGTGACAATACATACATCCTCTGCAAATGCCAGAAGATTTTCTATGCCGGAGAGAATGGAATCCCTTGTGTCAAGCCCAGCCCCCTCTTCTGTATACATTTCGTTGGCCGTGAGATTTGACATACAGTCCAGCAGTACATGACACCCCTCCGGGAGATGGAGGGCAGAAAGCCCGGTAAAACATTCCACAGTGACAAATCCTTTGTCCCTCCTCATATCCCGGTGTCTTTGAATTTTCTTTCCGGTCTCCTCATCAAACGGCATCATGGTTGCCACATAGATTTTCGGATCGTTCCAGGAATCTGCAAGACTCTCTGCATATTCTGATTTTCCGCTGCCGCTGCCGCCGGTGACTAATGTAAACATCCGGCCCTCCTTTCAGCCGAGAGGAACATACTGTTCCACGTTGATTTCATCAAAGGTGCTCATTTTTTCATAGATATCCAATGTCATGTCCAGCAAAGGAAACAGCATAAGAGCTCCTGTTCCTTCTCCAAGACTCATGCCGCAGTCCAGGCAGGCATCCAGCCCGAGCGCGTCCAGCAGCAGTCCTGCCGCCGGCTCCTTTGACTTGTGGGAAGGAAGCATGGAATGGACTGCATCTGGACAGATTTTCGCTGCCGCCAGAGCCGCTGTCCCGGAGATAAAACCGTCAACCACTATAGGAAGTTTTGCCGCTGCCCCGCCCAGAAAGAATCCTGTCAGAGCAGCCAGATCAAAGCCACCGACTTTGGAGAGAACATCCAGCGGGTCCTTACTGTCGGGACGGTGCATATTTACTGCCTGTTCGATCACCTGAATCTTGCGCCGGAGTCTCTGATGATCGAGACCCGCTCCCCGTCCGGTCATTTCTTCTGCCGGCCGGTTCAGAAGAACGGATGCGACCGCACTGCTGGTGGCCGTATTTCCGATACCCATCTCTCCGGTGGCCGCGATACAATAACCCTGCCGGGAAAGCTCAAATGCCATGGAAATTCCCGCATTGACGGCCCTGACGGCTTCCTCTCTGGTCATCGCAGGCTCTTTCAGCATATTTTTTGTTCCAAAAGCTGATTTCTTTTGGATCAGAGACGTCTCGCATGCGACTCCCACGTCCAAGGCAAACAAATCTGCACCCAGATGCCGGCACATTACACTGGAAGTGGCCCTGCCGTTTAACATATTTTCGGAAACGATCGCCGTGACTTCCTGTCCTGACTGGGAGATTCCCTCTTCCACGACTCCGTTGTCGGCACACATACAAACCAGTGCTTTTTTTGTGAGATTTATGTGCTCACTTCCGGTGATTCCCGCGATCTTTACGATCAGATCTTCCAGCTTTCCAAGGCTGTGCAGCGGTTTTGCTATGCTGTCCCAGCGCTCCCTGCACCGTTTCACAGCGTTTTCATCCGGTTTCTTGATATGACTGCTGATTTCTGTGATGTCCATTTTATCTCCTCTTTTTCGCCTTGTATTGACGGCATTTTATTAAAAATGCCTTTGGAAGTTCCGGAATGCCATAGTAATAAAAATGAGGAAAGCCTGCAAACAAAGTGTCGGATGCGAATATACATTCCCAGCCTCTGCTGCCCACAGGTTTTTTTGCATAGAAATCCTGCCCGCAGCAGTCGGAATCATAGTAGTGAAATTCGTGGGCTGTAAGTTTTGCCGGACCGGTTCCAAACAAGGTTCCCGATCTCTGATGTAAAGAGATATATCCGAACCTCGAAAGTCTGTCCTTTTTATATGCCTTCCCCGGAATCACGCCTGCCATTTTCCTGAAAACGCCGTCTTTATCCTCCATCTCCCTGTGAAGATACAGAAAGCCTCCGCACTCGGCCATACATGGAAGGCCGGAGGACACAGCAGATGCAGTCTCTCGTCTCATCGCATGATTTTCCTCAAGTTCCATTCCATAAAGCTCCGGATAACCGCCGTAAAAGATCAGTCCGTCCAAATCTTTCGGCAGGTGTCTGTCATGAATGGGCGAAAAAAACACAAGTTTTGCTCCCATGTCACTGAGCAGTTCTAAATTTTCTCTGTACATAAAACAAAAGGCCTCATCTTCCGCAATTCCAATCCTTACCTTAGAAAGGTCTGTGTTCTCAAAATAATCCGGAGGATCTGTTTCATCATCTGCCTCCAGAGAAGCGGCACCTTCCGCAATCCTGAATAATGTATCCCAGTCAATGGTTTCTCTCATAATGCCTGCAAGACGGTGAAGCTTATCTTTGATATCCGTAATCTCCTCCGGCAAAATAAGCCCGAGATGGCGGCTTTTAAACACACAGTCCGGGACTTCCGGCACATATCCCACAACCGGGATGTCCAGCTGTTCCTCAATCAACTGCTTCATCCGGGGATAGAGCATCGGAGATATCCGGTTTAAAAGGACTCCCCTGATCCCGCTGTCCTTTTTCCATGATAAAAAGCCATGGATCTGAGCCAGAACAGAGGTGCTCACCCCTTTTGCATCGACGATCAGGACTGCGGGAGTGCCTGTGATTTTACACAGCTCATATGCACTGGCTTTTGTCGTTGTCCCTCCGAGGCCGTCATAATACCCCATGACCCCTTCCATCACAGCCAGATCGGCGTTTTTTGCATGGCGGACCAGCAGGGATCTGACTGCCGGGCCGGGTGTCAGAAAGGGGTCTAAATTCCAGGCATCGGTTCCGACTGCTTTGCGGTGAAACATCGGATCAATATAATCCGGTCCGCACTTAAAGGACACCGTCTTTCTGCCCATCCCGCCGAGGGCGGCAAGAATGCCGCAGGTCACCATCGTCTTCCCGCCTGCACTCTGCGGGGCCGTAAATAAGAGTCTGTCAATCTTCACGGCACACCTCCCCGGTTCCGGAGCAGGCAAGGATAAAAACAGGATTTTCTCCCATCATCAAATGATAGCTGCCGGCTTTTTTCGCCCTGCTCACCGTCACATTCACGATATCCGGCTCCGTAACAGGCAGAGTTTGAAAGGCCTTGACTGCCTCTGTAAGTGTCTCCAGAGTAATGCAGTTCATAACGATCCTGACCCTGGGATTTTTCTTTAATACAGAATGAAGGATTTCTGTAAGATTGCCTGAGGTTCCTCCAATAAAGACATGGGTTGGGGGTTCCAGCCTTTTTATTGCCTCCGGTGCCGTTCCTTCCACGATATGAATAGAATCCATACAAAATTTTCTCCGGTTTTGACGGATCAAATCTGCCGCTTCCGGTTTCTTTTCCACCGAATATACGCGTCCTTCATATGCTTTCTCTGCCATCTCTATGGAGACAGATCCTGTGCCTGCACCGATATCATAGCAGACAGCATCTTTTAAAAGCTTAAGCTTTGAAAGAGTAATGCTCCTCACTTCCTGCTTCGTCATGGGAACCTTCCCGCGCACGAACAGATCATCCTGTAAACTGTGAAGTGCAAAACGTTTCCGTGGCCTGGGATTTTCCACACAGAGCACACTTAAAGCATCCGTCCGGCAGCAAAGGAATTCCTGAGGCAGACCGGATCTGATCTTTTCGTCGGGGTAGGAAAGCCGTTCCCCCGTATGGAAGATAACGTTGTCAAGGCCATATTGAAGGAGTTCCTTTGCCAGCTCCCCGACTTCTGTTCCTGTGCCCAGGATCGCAAATACCTTCCTGCTGGACGCTATTTTCTGTACAAGATGTGTTTTCTGTCCATGGCAGCTTACCATCACTGCATCTTCCCAGGAAAGATGCAGTTTCGCCATGAAATAGGACAGAGAAGAAATACCGGACACCGCTTTTACATTCCATTCTTTTTCTGAAGACAGCAGTCCGTACAGTTTTTTTGCCCCGCTGTAAAACCCGGGATCTCCTGACATAGCAATGACAATATGGTAATAAAATGGATGAGACTTTATGAAGGAAAAGATTTCCTCACTTTTGTATTCCTTATAAAGCTCTGCCTTATGAGCGTTTCCGGCCGCTTTTTCTGCTGCCTCCAGCACCCGGCCGGCTCCGATCAGAAGATCTGCATTTTGGCATGCACGCACTGCCTCCCCGGTCATCATTTCGATACTTCCCATTCCCACGCCTGCAAGAGTAATCTCCGGACGGTATGGTATCTGAAAACGCTCCCTAAGCATCTTCCGGCATTCTTTGAAGTTAAGCCCCTCTTCCTTTTTCGGCCTCCCGATAATCAGAAGCTTTGCCCCCGCCTCTTTAGCAGCCTCCAATTTTTCCGGAAATCCGCCTTCCATTCCGGAGGCCTTTGTCACCATCCATTTACAGTCATACTGCCTGAGCATTGCAGTATTCAGTTCCTTTGAAAACGGCCCTTGCATGCAGATCAGGCGGCTTCCCCGAAACCCGAGTCCGGAACAGCTTTTTACCACGTCCGGCAGGGAGAGGACTCTCGCATAAATCCTCTCTTCATAACCAGGAACCGCGGTAAACTCTGCCAGATCTTTGCTTCCGATTGTCAAAAGAACATTTCCCTCTGTACGTGAAAGAAACTCCGCTGCTTCTTTTGCGGAACTGACATATGTAATGTCTCCTCCGTCCCATGTCCCCTCGTCCCTGACCAGCCGTATCAGCTCCGTATGGGTATGGATACAGGCTGACCGTATATTCTCCGTCACCAATTCTGCATACGGGTGTGTGGCGTCTACCACAAGATCCGGTTTTTCGGTTCTGATCTGTTCTTCCATCTTTTCTGCGGAAAGCCTTTCATAGGACAGGACCATATTCTCCGCTTCCCCGATCAGGCTTTTTCCATATTCAGTTGCCGTAAATACAAAGACCTCCACACCGGCCCGGCTTAGAAACCCCGCCAGTTCCCGGCCCTCTGTGGTGCCCGCAAATAAAAATACTTTATACATCTTTATATCCTCTCGGAGTGACCATCGCTTCGGACAGGGTCTTTGTCTGGGAATTCCCAACAAATACTGTGGTAAACATATCCGCCTCTGCATCTTTAAGGTCCTTAAGAGTCAGGAGAAACTTTTCCTCCCCCTCTCTTCCAATATTTTTTACGATTCCGCATACCGTGTCCGGGGATTTATACTTTAGCATGAGTTCACAGGCCTTTTTCAGATAATCCCGCCGCTTCTTGCTGGACGGATTGTACAGACAGATAGAAAAGTCTGCCCTGGAAGCCGCAAAAATCCGTTCCTCGATGGTTTTCCATGAAGTCAGCAGATCACTCAGGCTGATGACACAGAAATCATGGGTCAATGGAGCCCCAAGCAGCGCTGCTCCGGCTGTGGCCGCCGTGACCCCCGGTATGACTTCCAGTTCTGTATCAGGATATTGTGCGCCGATTTCATACATCAGACCAGCCATCCCGTAGATTCCCGCATCCCCGCTGCAGATCATCGACACGGTCTTTCCCTTCCGCGCCTCCAAAAATGCCATCCGGCACCGGTCTGCCTCTTTTGTCATGGGGGTAGATAAAAATTGTTTTCCCGGCAGGTGATCTCTTACAAGATCAATGTATACGGTGTATCCGATGATGACATCGCTCTGTCTTAAAATATCTGCCGCCTTTACGGTCATCTGTTCAAACGCTCCCGGGCCGATGCCCACTACATATATTTTATGACTCAAACCTGATCCTCCAATCTTTTAACGCAAGAGCTGCGGTCACGCCGTTTCCTGCCTGTCTGCCCACGATCAGTTCTCCTCCGTCTCCGGCCGCCAGAAGGGCGCTTCTCTCACATACATTATCTGCGCCGGTCACACGGCTGACAAAGGCAGAGGACATAAATACTCCTTCTGCCTGCATCAACTCTTCGGCAGTGAAACTTTGAAAAGGAATTCCTTTCTCCCGGCAGAAAACAAGGAGCCCGCGTTCTTCCTTTTTTAAATCAATGCTGGCTGTCAATCCCAATGCCAAAGGCTCAATCCGGCCTTTTTCACAGGCCTGTAAAAAAGCCTGTTTTATGGCTTCTTCCGGCGTGTCTTTTCTGCATCCCACTCCAAAAACGACTGCTTTCGGAATCAGCCTCAGGGTTTTCTGAAAAGGAAGAAAATCCTTCCTCACAGAAATGCAGATGCCGAGTTTTGTGTCTTCTCCCCGTACCAGTCCCTCCGGCAGATTCCCAGACACCGGAAAGTCACTGTGAAACCCGACCGGAATCCCTGACAGCAGAGAGGCTGATATTTCTTTGGCAAGCCCAAGATCCATGATATGCAGACGGTGCTTTTTTGCAAACAGATCCACCGCAAACACCTGATTTATATCCGTAGCCGTAGTAATCACAGGAACAGCCCCCGTGAGGAAAGCCGCCTGTTCTGCCAGATCGTTGGCGCCTCCCAGATGTCCGGACAGCAGAGGAACCGCAAAGCTCGCTGCCTCATCGACTGCTATGACTGCGGGATCAGTGTCTTTGCTTTTGACAAAAGGTGCAATGGCCCTCACTGCGATCCCACAGGCCCCGATGAAAAATAAGGCTTCTTTTTCCCGAAACTGTCTTGCGGTCCAGTCATTTAATGATTCTGTTACACAGTGTACATCCCGGTTCTTAATATATCTGGATTTCACTGAGATCTCTGCCTCGTGACCCGACTTTTTGAGACCCGTCTTCAATTTCCCGGCAATATTCAATCCTCTTTGGCTAAAGCAAATGATGGCTGTCTTCATTTTTCGATTCCTTTTCTGTATCCCGTAGTAAACTCCGGATCATAGAGCTTAGACCTCTTATAATGGTGATGGGAGACCGCATCTCCCACAATGATCAGCGCTGTTTTCGTGATCCCGTGCTCCCTTACCGTCTGGCAGAGAGTCCCCACAGTGCAGAGGAAGGTCTGCTCATCCTCCCAGGTCGCCTTATAGACGATGGCCGCCGGTGTCTCCCGGGTGTATCCGCCTTCCACAAGCTTCTCTGATAATTCTTTTATCATTCCTGTACTGAGGAAAATCACCATGGTGGCCTGATGGGCGGCAAAGGATTCAATGTTTTCTTTTTCCGGGACCGGAGTCCTTCCTGCCATCCTTGTGATGATGACGCTTTGTGACACATCGGGAAGTGTATATTCTAAGTTCAGGGCAGATGCCGCTCCGCAGAAAGAACTGACACCAGGACAGTAATCATAAGGGAGTTCTTTTTCATCCAGAAGATCCATCTGTTCCCTGATGGCGCCGTAAAGACATGGATCTCCAGTGTGCAGCCGGACTGTGTCCTCTCCCGCCAGTTCCCCTTCTTCCATGACCTTGAAAACTTCTTCCAGTGTCATTTCTGCGCTGTTATAGAGCTTACAGTCAGGTCCGGCATATAAAAGAAGCTCCGGATTGACCAGAGATCCGGCATAGATCAGGATATCCGCTGTCTCAATCAGCTGCTTTCCCCGAACGGTGATCAAGTCCGGCGCTCCGCTGCCTGCTCCGACAAAATAAATCATTGTACATCCTCCTGTTCCTTTACGATAATCAGAGAGTAATACCCTGCCTCCTGGGGGATCTCTTCAATGCTGTCATAAAGTCTTTCATTTTTCATTCCGCAGTTTTCTACCATTCTTCCGGCCAGTTTTTTTTCGGACAATTTCTCCTTCACCTGAGCCAGTTGTTTTCCGGCCTTCATGAATACTTTTGTCCCCGAAAGTTCCAGCCAGTCTTCCACCTCATATGCAGCCGGTATAATGTGCAGTGCCTGGTCTTTCTCTGCAAGCCCTGTTTCCATCCTGGCAGCGGCCGCACAAAAGGAAGGAATACCGCTTATGATCTCTGCCGGAAATCCCTGTTTTCTGACGATCTTATGTAAATACAGGTAAGTGGAATACACTGTGGGGTCACCGAGCGTTAAGAATGCGACATCCATCCCTTTCTTAAGACATTCTGTCAGAAAAAAAGCCCCCGATTCATGGCTCTCCCTCAGTTTTTCTTCATCTCTCGTCATAGGCATGTGGATTCCGATCAGTTTTTTATCTTTTATTTCCGGACACGCCTTCGCCGCGATCTGAAAAGCTGTGCTTTCTTCCGGATTTCTGCCCGGAACAGCGACTGCCCTGCACTCCCTGATCTTTCTCACTGCCTTTAAAGTCATAAGTTCCGGATCTCCCGGGCCTACTCCAATTCCATATAGTGTTCCGCTCATTCTATCTCCTTTAGTTTCTGCCATAATAAATCGGTGTGTTTCGTCTGCCCCAGAAATCCGTGCCCGCCAGAAAAGACCACGGCACCGGTCAACAGCCTGTCATAGGCCCTTCGGGAAAGATTTTCCCCGATCCTTTCTAATACGTCTTCCATCGTCCGTTCCAGAATCCCTTCTGATTCCAGAAAAGAAATGCCTTCCTCCGTCGTCTTTATTTGAAGGATCTTTTTGACCGTTTTAAGGCCGGCCCCGTTTCTTACTGCAGCGGCTGCCATAAGCTCTGCCCGGCAGTCTGCCTCTCTCGAGTGGGTATTCATGATCCCGCCTGCAAGCTTGATAAACTTTCCGATATGGGACACAAACAGAATTCCCCTGGCTTTTAAATTGACAGCCATGTCTATCGTATCACCCACAAAGTTACTGCACTTTAGTATGTTGTCTCCCGAAATGCCGCAGTGTGTTTTTACATAGTCAGCCCCGTAATTGCCGGGCGTCACTAAAAGATATCCGTTTCCCTCTGCGAGAAGAATCCGCATCTCTGCCTCAATACTTTTAACCATCGCCGCTTCGCTCATAGGTTCTACGATCCCGGTGGTCCCGAGAATTGAAATGCCGCCTTCGATCCCGAGGCGCGGATTGAAGGTTTTCTTTGCCGTCTCCCCGCCCTCCGGCGTCCGGACGGTTACTGAGAGGCCGCCTTCATAATCGGACCGGTCAAGGACTTCCCGCACGGCATCTGTGATCATCTCTCTCGGCACAGGGTTGATGGCCGCCTCGCCGACTGGCAGGAAAAGGCCTTTTCTTGTAATTCTGCCGATCCCCTCTCCTCCTTCGATGAAAATTCCGGGAGAAGGGATTTTTTTCACCTCCGCATAAATATGAATACCGTCTGTGACATCCGGATCGTCCCCGGCATCTTTGGTAACACAGCAGGAAACCGAATTATCTGATACCCTGAAATCCTCCAGGGGCAGAAAAAGACGGATACCCGCAGGTGTCAGAAGAGAAACATTTGATTCCTGTGTTCCCAAAAGCAGGGCTGCGGCGGCTCCTTTGGCAGCAGCGGCCGCACAGGAGCCTGTCGTAAAACCGCATCTCAGTTCTTTATTCTGTTTTATGACCTTATGCTCTTCAAGTCCCCTGCTCATAGAATTCCTCCCGGTTGTCTTCTCTAGCACAATGTGGGCAAGCCCACTTCAACGCCCCAATCCCTTACGCATCTGTGCACAACCCGCGGAACGTTTTTATTTCATAGGATTAGGGTGTCAAAAGGTCATTGACCTTTGATATAAATTTGTACCTTGAAAATTTAACACGATATATCAATCCATCCGAACATTTGGTAAAATATAAATATCAAATATCGAGGTGA